>JACRCS010000743.1 GCA_016218905.1 Deltaproteobacteria bacterium | reverse complement strand
GGGCACCGCGCACCGGCTCTCCCCCAGGACGACCGCCGAACACGGCTCCTTCGAGGTCCAGGCAGAGGAGAGCCCGAGGTCCGAGACGCGCTCCCGGAGGCGCTTCATGAAGTCCGGCCCGGGATCCTGCTTCCCGGTGAAGTAGGAAGGATCGCGCTCCTCCCAGAGCGGCGTCCCCCGGAACCGGCCGTACTCATGGTGGCCGATCAGGTATCGAAGGTCCGGGTACTTCTGCTTGAGCTCGCGGACCAGCCGGGCGTTGGCTTCCAACTGCGCGGAGGTGAGCGGATCCCGCGGACCGCCCACGTTCTCGATCCCGATGGCCGAGCGGTTGAGGCCGATGACGTGGCGCGCCATCCGCGAGTCGGGCACCAGGTGGTAGATGGTCCCGTTCCGATCGACGAGATAGTGGGCGGAGACGTTCACCTCGCCCGCCCGCGCGAGCTCCGGCCGGCCGGCCAGGCGCTCCGAGCGGAAGGTCTCGAGAGCGGACACGAGCGTCCTCGAGCCCGTCCAGTGCACGACGATCATCCGTGGGACGATCGCGATGGACGAGGCAGCCGGGTCGTAGTGGGCGCGGATGTACTCGAGGGTGAGAGCGGTTCGGGTTTCGCCGAACGGAACCGGCCGTTCGACCACCGCGACGCCCGCCGCCCCCCCGTGCGCCCACCCCAGGAGCCCGAAAAGCACCGCCAGAGCGGCCCCTCGCCCTACCCGCGTGGTTTCCTTTCCTTCTCGTCGCACCCGGTCTTTCTCCTCGTCCGCTGCGGCTCAAACCGACGTGACCGATGAGACCTTGATTCGGCGGGAGTTGTCAACTGCCGGTTGGTGGCACCTCGCCGACTCTTTCAGGAGAAGCCCTCAAGGCGGGACGTTGGCATCGGCTCCAGCTGGAGCCTTATTCTACTAAAACATTGGTTTATAGGTACGTTCATTACTAATGGCGCTCATCGCTTCTGCGTCGCTCCACAACAGAAATGCAGTCGGATTAATGAAAGCTTTTCCTTTCGAGAACGCGGACTTTTTGTCTTCTAGCCCTCCAGAACGAGCCGTAGTTGTTGACATCAAACCCTCCGATGTCCTATCGTCCGCACCGCTTGATGCACCCGGAGAGGAGGTGACGGCCTTGAACGATCAGTGGGTGCTCGACCACGCCTACGTCCTCGTCTTCCTGGCGGTGGGATTCCTCGCGGCAGCCTTGCCCTTCGGCGTCGCCGCCCTCCTCGCCCCCCGCTCCCGCTGGGCCAAGACGTTCGATACGTACGAGTGCGGCATGGAGCCGATCGGCCCGGCGTGGGTCCGTTACGGCGTGGTGTACTACCTCTACGCGCTGATGTTTCTCGCCTTCGACGTCGACGTCCTCTACCTCTTTCCGGTCGCGCTGGCCTACAAGAAGATTCCGGGGTTCCACGTCGCGCTGGAAGTCGTCCTCTTCGTCGCGATCCTGGCACTCGCCGTGGCTTTCGCCTGGCGAAAGGGAGTGTTCACTTGGCCCCGACAGATCCCTCTGGACTGAAACACCCCCACTGCGCGCTCTGCCCGAGCATAGAGCCGGGCCCGGGATACCAGTTCGAGGAGGTCCCCGCGCGGCTCCGCCATCCGATCCTCGACACGGTCCTGGACCACTGTCGCGCCAACTCGCTGTGGCCGGTGACCTTCGGTCTCGCCTGCTGCGCCATCGAGATGATGGCCCTCGGCATGGCCCGCTGGGACCTCTCCCGGTGGGGCGCGGAGGTCTTCCGCCCGTCGCCCCGGCAGGCTGACCTCCTGATCGTGGCGGGCACGGTCAACAAGAAGATGGCCCCCGTCGTGCTCACGCTCTACGAGCAGATGCCGTCGCCCAAATGGGTGCTGGCCATGGGGAACTGCGCGATGTCCGGAGGTCCCTTCAAGATCGCGGAGAACTATAACGTGGTGGAGGGGGTCGATCGCCTCATCCCGGTGGACGTCTACGTCCCGGGCTGCCCGCCCCGCCCCGAGGGCCTGCTCGAGGGGATTCTGAAGCTCCAGGAGAAGATCTCGGGTGTCCGGCACCCGTTTCCCCAGTTTCGAGGGCTCCTCGCGCCGAAGAAGCGGGGGACTGCCCACGCCGGCAAGGGGGGCTAGCCGATGCTGCTCGACGACGTCGCCGCGGCGCTGGAGGAACTCGGCCCCGATAAGGTCCTCAGGCCCGACTACAAGACGCGGGGGGCCCACCTGGACGTCACGGTCGCGGCCGACAAGGTGGTGTCGCTCGCCCGCGCGCTCCGCGAGAAGGGCTTCCTCCTGCGCGACCTGGCGGGTGTCGACGGGACGCCGGAGATGATGGTGGTGTACCACTTCTGCCACCCCCGCGAGAACTGCGCCGTCCAGGGTCGAGCGCTGATCCCGAGGGAGAAACCGGAGCTCCCCACGATCCACGAGGTCTATCCCGGGGCCAACTGGCACGAGCGGGAGGCCCACGACTTCCACGGCATCGTCTTCCGCGGGCACCCGGACCTCTCCCCCCTGATCCTCCCGGAGGACGCGGGCGACCTGCGGCCTCTTCTGAAGTCCGAGGCCAACGTTCGGGCCATCGGGAGCCTCATTCCCGAGTTCGCCCCTCCGACCCCGGAGGGAGCGGAGGCGGAGGCGGGAGCCAAACCCCGGCCGAAGAAGGAGAGGCCGCCGAAGGACGAGGGGGAAGCATGATCCCGCAGCCCGATCCCAACCGCGAGACCCTCGTCCTCAACATGGGGCCGCAGCACCCCAGCACCCACGGGGTGCTCCGGGTGGTCCTTCGTCTCGACGGCGAGTACGTCCTCGAGGCGCACCCGGTGATCGGCTACGGCCACCGGATGCAGGAGAAGTGCGGCGAGGTGCGGCCCTACAACGGCTTCTACGCGAACATGGGCCGGATGGACTACGGCTGCGGCCTGCCCTTCAACCACGGGTTCGTCCTGGCGGTGGAGCGCCTGGCGGGTATCGAGGCCCCCCTTCGGGCCGAGTACCTCCGCGTAATCACGACCGAGCTCAACCGGATCGCGAGCCATCTCCTCTGGTTGGGTGCGTTTCTCCTCGACATGGGCGCCTTCACCCCGATCCTCTATTCCTTCGACGACCGCGAGTTCATCGTCGACCTGCTGGAGGACATCACGGGCGGCCGGTTCGTCCACAGCTACATGCGGATCGGCGGAGTCTGCAAGGACGCCGACGAACGCTTCATCGCCGGCACCCGCGAGTTCGTGAAGCGGATGCGGAGCCGCTTCGAGACGTACGACAAGCTCGTCACCGGAAACGTGATCTTCCGAAAGCGCGTCGAAGGCGTCGGCGTCATCTCGCAGGACATGGCCCTCAAGTACGGCGCCACGGGCCCGGTGATCCGGGGAAGCGGCATCCCCTTCGACGTGCGCAAGGTCGAGCCCTACTCCGTCTATCCGGAGTTCGACTTCGAGGTGCCGACCTTCCCCGAAGGAGACTCCTTCGCCCGCTACCAGGTGCGCATCGCCGAGATGGAGCAGAGCCTGCGGATCATCGAGCAGGCGCTCGATAAGCTGCCCGACGGACCGATCCTCCCCGAGAAGATGCCCAAGAAGCTGAAGGTGGGTCCGGGAGACACCTATCAGGCGGTGGAGGGAGCCCGGGGCCTCGTCGGGTACTATCTCGTCGCCGACGGCTCCGACCAGGCGTACCGGCTGAAGGTCCGGTCGCCCTGCTACTCCAACCTGAGTCTTCTGAACGAGCTCACCCGGGGAGTCCTGCTCGCGGACCTGGTGGTCATCATGGGTACGTTCGATCTCGTCATCCCGGAGATCGACCGGTGATCGGATCAGCGATTAGCTCTTAGCAATTAGCAGTTAGGAGATCGAGGATGACGGGTGCGTCCACGAGGTCTTCACTCTTAACAGCTGACAGCTAACGGCAAAAGAGGTCTTCATGGACGGTCTACCTCCCGAGCTGCTGCGCATCATCGTCTCCGTGGTGATCGTGGTCGTCTTCGCCTTCGCCAACTCGGCGATCATGGTGCTCGTCGAGCGGAAGCTCTGCGGACATATCCAGCGGCGACCCGGCCCCTTCGAGGTCGGCCCCTTCGGCCTCCTGCAGACCGCAGTCGACGGGCTGAAGCTCATGGGCAAGCAGATCATCGTGCCGAAGAACGCCGACTCGAAGCTCTTTCGCCTGGCGCCGATGCTCAGCTTCGCGCCCCCCATCGTGGCCCTCATCGTCGTGCCCTGGTCCGCTTCGCTTCAGGTGCGGGACCTGGACATCGGCGTCCTCTTCATCGTCGCGCTCTCCGCCGTAAACGTGCTCGCGCTCCTCATCGCCGGGTGGAGCTCGGCGAACAAGTACTCCCTCTTCGGGGCGGTGCGGGCAGTCGCCCAGAACGTGGCGTACGAGATCCCGCTGCTCATCTGTCTCCTCACGATCGTCCTCTGGGTGGGCAGCTTCCGGATGAGCGACATCGTGGCCGCCCAGCAGAGCTACTGGTTCGTGTTCACGCCCATGGGCTTCGTCGCCTTCCTGATCTACTTCGTCACGGGGATCGCGGAGACGAACCGGGCGCCCTTCGACCTGCCGGAAGCGGAGAGCGAGCTGACGGCCGGCTTCCACACGGAGTACGCCGGTATGGGCTTCGGCCTCTTCTTCCTCGGCGAGTACACGAACATGATCCTCGTGGCTTCCATCGCCACGACCCTATTCCTGGGCGGCTGGCACGGCCCCTTCTTCGATATCCCCTACACCGGCCTCTTCTGGTTCCTCATCAAGACGTACGGTCTCCTGCTCGTCATGATCTGGATCCGCTGGACCTTTCCCCGGACCCGTTTCGACCAGCTCTTGAACTTCTGTTGGAAGGTCCTGATTCCGTTCTCCCTCGTCAACCTGCTCGTTGTGGCCGTGTGGTTGAAGCTATGAGCGCCTACTTCCGCGATATCTTCTCCGGCCTGTGGTCGCTGCTGGTGGGCATGAAGGTGACGCTCCGGCACATGCTCTCTCCCACCATCACCGTTCACTACCCGTTCGACGTCGTGCCGGTGACGCCCGGCTTCCGGGGGCACACGGATCTGGTGATCGACCCGGTCACCGCTGACACCAAGTGCATCACCTGCATGATGTGCGAACGCGCCTGCCCGTCCCAGTGCATCACGGTGCGCGCGGAGAAACCCGAGGGCGCGAAGAAGAAGATCCTCGTGGGCTACGATCTCGATTTCACGAAGTGCAGCCTCTGCGGCAACTGCGTCGAGGTCTGCCCCGTCGACGCGCTCGAGTACTCGAAGGAGTACACGCTGGCCGGTTACTCCCGCCACGACTTCCACTTCGAGCTGCTGGGCCGGATGCGCGAACGGGCGAAGCAGCTCGGCATCGAGCCGAAGCCGGCGCCCGCCCCCGCGCAGGCGCCCGCGCCCGAGGCCGGAGAGTCGAAGCGGCCGGTCAAGCTGCAGCCGACTCCCCAACCGGAGGGCGCATGACGCCCCTTCTCAACGACCGACGGGTGACACGCCCATGAGCTTTTCATTCGATCCCAGTCTGCGCTTCTACGTGCTCCTGGCCGACATCGCCTTCGTCGGTTTCGCCGTGCTCGCGCTCTTCGGCGGCGTGATCGCGGTGGGGGCGAAGAAGCTCATCCACTCCGTGCTCGGGCTCGCCACCTCACTCGTGGGAGTCGCGGGGTTCTACGTCTACCTCGGGAGTCAGTTCCTCGCGGCCATGCAGATCCTCATCTACGTGGGGGCGGTCTGCATCAGCATCACCTTCGCGGTCATGCTCGCCCGGACCCCCCAGGAGCAGGAGGCGCAGCCGCTTCGGTTGCCCGTGAAGATCGGGGCGGGGTTCCTGGTCGCGCTCTTCTCGGCGCTCGTCCTCGGCAGCGCGGCCCTGTCCACCCGTTGGACCCCGGCACCCGCGGTCCGGGTGGACGCGAGCATCGTCCACGTGGGTGCCAAGCTCCTCACGAGCTACGCCTTCGTCTTCGAGCTCATTTCGGTCGTGCTCCTGGTGGCGATTACCGGATCGGTGGTGCTGGCCAGGCGCGGCCGCGGCGCCAGGAGGGAGATGCGATGACGCCGGTCGTTCCGGCCCTCTTCGGGCATCTGGAGACCTATCTGGTCCTCGCCCTCTGCCTCTTCGCGCTCGGTCTCTACGGGCTCGTCAGCCGGCCCGGCTTCATCAGCATGCTCATCAGCACCGAGCTCATCCTGAACGCCGCGGGGCTCAACTTCGTCGCTTTCAACACCTTCCTCGCGCCGGACAAGAGCGTCGGCCAGACTTTCACGCTCTTCGTCATGGGGCTCGCCGCGGCCGAGGCCGCCATCTGTCTCTCCATCATCGTCGCCGTCTACCGCGTCTTCCGGACCACCCTCTCCGACGAAGTATCGAGCCTGAGGGACTGAGGAGCGCCATGCACGACATCCAGTCCGCCCTGGTCCTCCTCCCCCTCCTGACGCCGGCGGTCACGGCCATCCTCAACATGGCCTCGGGCCGCTCGCCGAACCTGCGGGAGACGTGGTCCATCCTCGGCGCGAGCGTCACGTTCCTCGCGGTCCTGGCCCTTCTGCCGCACGTCGCCGCGGGCGGGACCTACAGCCTCGACCTCTTCGAACTGATCCCCGGGGCCTCGATCAAGCTGCGCGTCGACGGCATGAGTCTGCTCTTCGCGGGGACCTCCTCCTTCCTCTGGATCCTCGCGGGCTTCTACTGCGTCGGGTACATGCGCGGGCTCAACGAGCACGCCCAGACCCGCTTCTACACCTGTTACTCCGCCACGATCTTCGGTGCGGTGGGCGTCGCCTTCTCGGGAAGCCTGCTCACCCTCTATCTCTTCTACGAGGTGGTGAGCATCTTCACCTACCCGCTGGTCATGCACCATCAGGACGCGGACGCCTACGACGGAAGCCGCAAGTACCTCACGTACCTGATGACGACCTCCAAGGCGCTCCTGCTGCCGGCGATGGTCCTCGTCTACGTAACGGCTGGGACTCTCGACTTCGCGGGCTCGATCGGCCCCGGGATCTTTCCCGCCACGGCGAGCCGGGCGCTGGTGACGACGCTCTACTTCATGTCGATCTTCGGGTACGCCAAGGCGGCCATCATGCCGCTCCACAACTGGCTTCCCTCCGCGATGGTGGCACCCACGCCGGTGAGCGCGCTCCTGCACGCCGTGGCGGTGGTCAAGGTCGGCGTCTTCTCCATCTGCCGCGTGATGCTCTACGTCTTCGGCGTGGACCTGCTCCACCGCTGGGGCCTCGGGCTCATCACCGCCTACCTCGCCGCCTTCACGATCCTCACGGGCTCGATCATCGCGCTCACCAAGGACAATCTGAAGGCACGGCTCGCCTACTCGACGATCAGTCAGCTCTCCTACATCGTCCTCGGGGTGGCGCTCCTCACGCCCAGCGGGATCGCCGGCGGGCTCATCCACATCCCGAACCACGCGTTCTCGAAGATCACCCTCTTCTTCTGCGCCGGGGCGATCATGGTCGCCCACCGGAAGACCGAGATCAGCCAGATGGAAGGCATCGGCTACCAGATGCCCTTCACCATGGCCGCCTTCGGGCTCGCCTCCCTCTCGATGATCGGCGTGCCGCCCGTGGCGGGCTTCGTCTCCAAGTGGTTCCTGGCGCTCGGCGCCATGGAGCTGAAGAGCGCTGGGATCCTGGTCGTCCTGCTCGTGAGCTCGATCCTGAACGCGGGATACTTCGTCCCGATCTTCGTCAAGGCCTTCTTCCCCAGAAACGGAGCCGCGTCGCTCCGGTACGCGGAAGCCTCCCCCTTCATGGTCGTGCCTCTCTTCCTCACGTCGGTCCTGTCGGTCGTCTTCGGGTTCTATCCCGATCTCTTCCTGAAGCTCATCGAGGTCGTCAAATGAGCGCCACCGCCTCCGCGATCACCTGGCTCCGGGAGCGGCCGCAGCTCCTGCGCGCGGTCTTCTTCTCGGGCCTCGGGCTCTTCGTCCTCTTCGACGTCTTCGCGGCGCGCCACGAAGCCCACTTCCGCGGCGACCAGATTCGCGGCTTCTGGGCGCTCTTCGGCCTCCTGGGCGCTCTGGGGATGGCGAAGTTCATGAAGGGCATCGGCCACGCCTGGCTCATGAAGCCGGTGGACTACTGGAACCGGACTCGGGGGGAGGAGTGACATGACGGGCTTCGTCCACCCCTCGCTCCTCTTCGTGCTCGGAGCGGCCCTCGCCGCCGTGCTGAAGGGGAACCTCCGCAAGATCGCGCTCGTAGCGCTCCCCGTCATCGCCTTTCTCCAGGTCCATTACATGGAACCTGGGACCTACTCCGGCGTCGAGTGGCTGGGATTTCGGCTCACTCCCGTCGTCGACAAGCTGACGATCGTCTTTCTCCACGTCTTCACCCTGATGGCGATCATCGGGGCCGTCTACGGGCTCCACGTGGAGGACCGCTGGCAGCACGTCTCGGCCTTCCTCTATGTGGCCGGGTCCCTCGGGGTCACGCTCGCCGGAGACTACCTGACGCTCTTCCTCTTCTGGGAGCTGATGGCGTTCTCGTCGACCTGCCTCGTCTGGCTGCGGCGGAAACCCGAGTCCCTGGCGGCGGGCTATCGCTACCTCCTGGTCCACGTCGCGGGCGGGCTGATCCTCATGGGCGGGATCTTCCTGCGCTACATGGACGTGGGGAACTTCGCCTTCGGGCGGATCCCGCTCGAGCAGGCGAACCTCGCCGCGTACCTGATCCTCATCGGCTTCGCCCTGAACGCGGCCGTGCCGCCGATCCACGCGTGGCTACCGGACGCGTACCCCGAGTCGACGGTGATGGGCGGCGCCTTCATGTGCGCCTTCACGACCAAGACCGCCGTGTACGTGCTCGCCAGGGCCTTCCCCGGCTACCCGGTGTTGGCCGTCCTCGGGGCCATCATGACGCTCTACGGGGTCGGGTACGCTATCATCGAAAACGACGGCCGGCGCATCCTCTCGTACCACATCGTGAGCCAGGTCGGGTACATGGTGTGCGGCGTCGGGATCGGGACCGCCATGGCGGTCAACGGCGCCGTCGCCCACGCGTACGCGCACATCCTCTACAAGGCGCTCCTCTTCATGGGCGTCGGCGCGGTGCTCGAGATGGCGGGCACCTGCAGGCTCAACGAGCTCGGCGGGCTCTACAAGCGGATGCCGCTCGCCATGCTCGGCACGGTGATCGGCGGGATCTCGATCTCCGGGTTTCCGTTCACGAGCGGTTTCGTCAGCAAGTCCATGGTGGTAGCGGGCGCGGGAGAGGCGGGCCACCTGGTCCTGATGCTGATGTTACTCCTCGCCTCGGTCGGAACCTTCCTCTCCGTCGGGATCAAGCTCCCCTACTTCATCTGGTTCGGCGAGGACAGCGGCGTCCCGGCCAAGGATCCGCCCTGGAACATGGTCCTCGCCATGGGGATCGCCTCCTTCTTCTGCTTCTTCCTGGGCGTGTACCCCCACTACCTGTACAAGCTCCTGCCGTTCCCGGTGACGTACGAGCCGTACACCGCCTATCACTTCTCGGAGACGATCCAGCTCCTCGGCTTCACGGGCCTCGGTTTCTTCCTCCTCCGGAAGAAGCTTGTCCCGGAGTTGAAGGTGAACCTGGACCTCGATTGGTTCTATCGCGAAGGGGCGCTCGCCTTCGTCGCCTTCGCCCGCAACCCCGTCGGGCGCGCCAACGAGTGGGTGAGCGAGCTCTACCGCCGGGCGGGAATGCGCTTTGCCCTCGCGACGGCGGCGCTCTGCTCGGTCTTCGACGTCAAGGTCATCGACGGCGTGGTGGACGGGCTCGCCTACGGAGTGCAAGGTGTGGGCGACAAGGTGCGCCACGCCCAGACGGGCAGGCTCCAGCAGTACGTCGCGGCGGCCGTGGTGGCCTTCTTCGCGATCCTAGCGCTGGTGGTCAACTACTGATCCGCGACACGGCCTAGAGAGAGCCATGGACCAGAACGTAGGATATCCGATCCTGAGCGTGCTCATCTTCCTCCCGCTGGCGGGGGCGGTGGTCGCCCTGTTCCTCAAGGGAGACGGCCTGCTGAAGGCGTGGGCGACCGCGGTCACGACTGTCGAGTTCCTGCTCTCCATTCCCCTCTGGACCGGCTTTCGCACCGGCACGCCCGCGTTCCAGTTCCGAGAACTCTGGGAGTGGATTCCCGCTCTCGACATCCGGTACGCGCTCGGGATCGACGGCATCAGCGTCCTGCTCGTCCTCCTGACGACCCTCATCCTGCCGCTCTGCGTCCTCTGTTCGTGGCGCTACATCGAGAAGCGGGTGAAGGAGTTCGTCTTCGCGCTGCTCGTGATGGAGACGGCGATGATCGGCGTCTTCTGCGCGCTCGATCTCGTGCTCTTCTACGTCTTCTGGGAGTCGATGCTGATTCCCATGTACCTCCTCATCGCCGTGTGGGGAGGACCGAACCGCACCTACGCTTCCATCAAGTTCTTCCTCTACACCCTCGCCGGAAGCGTGCTCCTCCTGGTGGCCATCATCGCGCTCTACCTGTCGGCCGGCACCTTCTCGATTCCCGACCTCATGGCACGCGGCTACTCGTTCGCCTTCCAGTTCTGGGTGTTCCTCGCCTTCGCGCTCGCCTTCGCGATCAAGGTCCCGATGTTCCCGTTCCACACGTGGCTTCCGGCGGCGCACGTGGAGGCTCCCACGGCCGGAAGCGTCGTCCTGGCGAGCGTACTGCTGAAGATGGGAACGTACGGCTTTCTGCGCTTCTGCCTTCCGATGACGCCGCTGGCGGCCATCTACCTGGCGCCCGTCTTCCTCTGGGGCTCCGTGATCTCGATCCTCTACGGAGGGTTCATCGCGCTCGGGCAGACGGACATGAAGAAGCTCATCGCCTACTCCTCGGTGGGCCACATGGGCTTCGTCACCCTCGGCATCTTTCTCGTCAACCAGCGAGGGATCGAAGGCGCCTTGCTGCAGATGATCAACCACGGCATCACGACGGGCGCCCTCTTTATCTGCGTCGGCGTCATCTACGAGCGAACCCACAGCAGGCTCATCGCGGACAACTCCGCCGTGGGAAGCGTGATGCCGATGTACGTCGGCTTCCTCGGGCTCTTCAGCCTCTCGTCGCTCGCCTTTCCGGGGACCAACTCCTTCGTGGGTGAGCTCCTCGTGCTCATCGGCGCCTTCAGCCGCTGGAAGCTCCTGGCCGCGTTCGCCGTGCCCGGTGCCCTCCTCGCGGCGGCGTACATGCTCCGCCTCCTCCAAAAGATCGTGTGGGCGCAGGCGAGCGGGCACCACGGTCACGGCGAGGAGCACGGACACGGCCACGGGGAGCACAGACACCTGCGCGACCTGGATGCCCGGGAGTTCGGAATCCTCGCGTTCCTGACGATCTTCGTCTTCTGGATCGGGCTCGGACCGAAGCCCTTCCTCCACGCCATGGACGCGAGCATCGCCCAGGTGATCGGAACCGTCGAAAAGCAGGACCGGAGCGCGATTCCGAGGGACTTTCCGGGCCTCATGAGCGCTCTCGGTCTCACCTTCGGGCACGAGCCCACGCACGGGGGCCCGACCCCCGAGGGGGAACACGCGGCTCCCGGGGCCCACGGCGTCACTCCGCCCGTGCCCGCAGGCCAGCCTGGCGAGCACGCGCCTTCCGCTCACTGAGCCGGCGGAGTCGAGGGCTGGAAGCGGCGTCGCCCGCGAACCGGCGGCAGACAGTCAACCGAAGCTGACAGCGGAACCGCTGACAGAGGACCGACACGATGGCTTTCGCACAGGAAATCTTCCTCTCGCTGGTGGCGCTTCTGCTCTTTTTCGTGAGCCTCGCTAACCCGCGGCCGGGCACGGCCCGGCGCACCGCCCTCGTGCTCTCCGCGGCCTCCGTGGTCATGGCGGTCTGGTGCTTCGGCGCTACCGGCGAGCTCTTCGGCGGAACGTACCGGGTCGACCTCTACTCGCAGAGCTTCAAATTCTAGATAGCCTTGGGGTTTTTTCTCGCCGTCGCCTTCGGCGAAGGGCTGCGGGGGGTGGACTCCACGCACGAAGCCGAGTACGTGCTCTTCCTGACGATCAGCGTCCTCGGGCTCACCTTCCTCTCGAGCAGTGTCGAGCTCCTGACGCTCTACATCTCCCTCGAGCTCTCTTCGTACTCCCTCTACATCCTGGTCCCCATGCGACGGGCCGAGCACACCACCCAGATCGAGGCGGGAATCAAGTACGTGCTCTTCGGGGCGGTCGCGTCCGCCGTGAGCCTCTTCGGGATGAGCTACGTCTTCGGTCTAGCCCATACGACCCGCGTGGACGAGCTCTTGCAGCACTTCCCCCGAATCGCGGCCACGCCCATCGGAATCCTCGGGCTCGCCATGATGCTCGGCGGCTTCTTCTTCAAACTCGCTCTCTTCCCGTTCCACTTCTGGACGCCTGACATCTACCAGGGTGCCGCGAACGAGACCTCGGGCGTCATCGCCACGCTTCCC
>JACRCS010000732.1 GCA_016218905.1 Deltaproteobacteria bacterium | reverse complement strand
GTCGCCGCCATGATGAGCAAGTAGATCATCGAGGTGAGGACGTCCGAGTCGTTGATGATGCCGGCGAGCTCCTTAAAGCCGATATTCCGGTAGATGGCGAAGCAGACGACCACGGCGTAGAAGACCGAAACGACGGAGGCCTCTGTCACGGTGAAGATGCCGCTGTAGATCCCGCCCATGATGATGAAGGGCATGAGGATCGCCCAGAAGGAGGCCTTCGCCTTCACCCCGACTTCCTTCCAGGAGAAGCGGTCGTCCGGCTTCGGCGCCCCGTACCCCTTGAACCTGCACATCGCCCAGATGAGCACGCAGACGGCGCCCGCGAGGACGAACCCCGGCAGGAACCCGGCGATGTAGAGGTCCGAAATCGACTCTCCCGAGACCGCCCCATAGAGGATCAGGATCGAGGACGGCGGAATGAGGATGTCGAGCGTGCCGCCGGCACCGATCAGCCCCATGCAGAAGCGCTTCGGGTACCCGTTCTCCATCATCCACGGGATGGCGATGAGGCCGAGGGTCGCCGCCAGCGCCGCGCTCACGCCGGAGATCGCCGAGAAGATCACGGCGGCGAACATGACGGCAATCGCGAGGCCGCCGTTCAAGCGCTTCAGGAAGGCGTACCCGAGCTCCAGGAGCGGCCGGGCGAGCCCGCCCTTCATCATGAGAGTGCCTCCCACGATGAAGTACGGGATCGCGATGAGGGAGAACTTGTTGACGCTCCAGAACATCTTGGGAGCGATGCCGTCGAGCTTGATCATCTGGAAGAAGAGCAGGCACGCGAGCGAGGCGAACCCCAGCGCGAACGCGATCGGCATCCCCAGCAGCAGGAAGACCAGGAGGAGGACGAGGAGGCAGAGCGTGACGCTCGTCCCCGCCTGGAGCATGAGGGCGAGGAGGACCGTCAGGCCGAGCAGCCCGTAGACGAGGGGGTCCCTCCACGCCTCTTCCCCCTTGAGGCTCGTCCAGACCGTCCCGAGCCGCTCCACCATCCGGAAGACGAGCAGGAGCCCGCCGAGCGGCATGATCAGGAAGGGCAGGTACATCGGGAAGCGGAGCGCGCTCTCCGAGCAGACGCCCGAGATGCACGCCTTCTTCACGAGGAGGTAGCCGCCCCAGGTCAGGACGCCGACGAAGACGAGCCCGAGGACCGCGCTGTAGAGGTGGAGGATGTTCTGCCGCCTCGGCGAGAGCCGGCTCAGGAGGACGTCCACGCGGACGTGCTCGTCGCTCTTGATGAGCGAGCTGATTCCGAAGAAGACCGCCCAGATGACGGCGTAGATCGAGATCTCGTCGGACCAGTCGAGGGACCAGCCAAAGAGATACCTCGCCCCTACGCTGTAGAGCGAGAGGAGCAGGGCGAGGGAGAGGAGCACGGCCGAGATCCACTTCTCGAGGCCGTCCCAGAGCCGGACCACGCTCGTACCGCCGAATGCCTGCGCTTCGAGGGCGTTCGCCGAGGCGTCCATGGAGCTACTTCTTCTTGGCGGCCGGGGCAGGTGCAGCCGGAGCCGCGGGCGCGGCCTGGGCTTTGGCGAACCGCTCCACCTCCCCCTCGGCCTCCTTGATCAGGTCGGGGCCGATCTGCGCCGAGAATTCGGTGTAGACGTTCTGGAGCGCCTTCTTCCACGCCGCTTCCTCGGCCGGCGTGAGCGTGATCACCTGACAGCCCTTCGCGGCGATCTGCTCGAAGACGCTCTTGTCCGACTGGGCGATCTCGGCCCGCTGCTCCCTGACCACCCTCTCGATGGCGGTCTGGATCCCCTTCCGAACGTCCGGCGCGAGCTTCGTCCACCAGTCGTTGTTGGCGATGATGTAGCCGAATGTGGCGTTCAGCATGCCCGGGTCGGTCACGTACTTCTGGACGTCGTAGTACTTCCGGAGCAGGAAGACGTTGGCGGGCGTCGTGGCGCCGTCGATGACGCCCTGCTGGAGGGCGGAATAGGTCTCCTCCGAGGCGGTGACGACGGACATCGCTCCGAGTCCCTTCAGGGTGCTCGCGCCCATCGGGCCGAAGGAGCGCATCTTGAGACCCTTGAAGTCCTCCACCTTCCGGATGGGGTGCTTGCTGTTGGAGACCGCCACGCTTCCGGAGGAGACCACGCCCAGGAGGGCGATGCCCTTCTTCTCCATCTTGGCCGTGAGCTTCTTCCCCACACTGCCGTCCCAGAGCCCGTAGGCGGCCTCGATGGTGGGCGCCATGTAGGGGAGCTTCGTCAGCTGCATGGCGGGATCGAGGAGGTCGAGGGCCGAGCCGATGACGTACGCCATCTCGATCTCGCCCTTCATGAGGGCCTGGGTCTCCTCCTGGCCGGTGTAGAGCTGGGCGGCGGGATAGGTCTTCACCGAAACCTTCCCGGGCAACTGCTCATTGATGTACTTGGCGAGCCGATCGATGCCGACGCCCATCTGCTGCTGCTTGAGCTGGACGGTGGTGATCTTGATGTTCTCCGCCGCGGAGGCGACCGGCGGGCGGCTCACGAGCAACGAGAGACCGCAACACAGACTCGCGACGATGAACGACTTCGTCCTCACGCTCACGACCGTCTCCTTTCGGGCGTCACCGCCCTTGTGCCTCGGGTGACCCGCAGCCGGGGCCGCGGACGCGGCGGCCCATTCCTCCGGCCGACGTCCCGGAAGCTGCGGCTTTCGAGAGATTTCCCTTACGAAGACGAGAGCTCAAGGCCGGCGGGGAGAGCCCGGTCCGAGCTCCCCGGAGGTCTCCGCGGTCTTGAGGGGTGCTTGAAAGAGGCAGAAGGAATCCCGGATGTGGGCCTCGAGCAACCGGGCAGCCTCGTCGACCTCGTTGGCCTTCAGGAGGTCGATGATCTGCCCGTGGACCCCCAGGACCGTCCGGGACCTCTGCTCGTTGTACTCGTACTGTTCGAGGAGCTTCTCCATGAAGGCGAAGAGCGCCTCGGCGATCTTGAGCAGCAGAGGGTTCTTGCTCGCCTTCACGAGGAGGACGTGGAAGCCGAGGTTCCTCTTGCCGCGGATCTTCCGATCCAGGTTCTCCTCCACCTCCCGCATGTTCTCTTCGAGGGCTTCGAAGTCTTCCGGGCCGAGCCGCCGGACGGCGAGGGGAAAGGCGCCCATCTCCAGGGCCAGGCGCGCCTCCGTCAGCTCCTGGAGGGAGACGTTGTCCATCTTGACGATGCCCTCGAGCGTGTGCGCGAGGATGCTCGAGTCGATCCGCTGGACGAAGGCGCCTCCAGTCGCGCCCTGCCGCACGGTGATGAGCCCGGAGTTCTCGAGGAAGCGCAGGGCCTCCCGGATCACCGGCCGGCCCACGCCGAAGGTCTCGCAGAGCTCACGCTCGGACGGCAGCCGGTCGCCCGGCGTGTAGTGGCCGCCGAGGATCGCTTCCTTGAGCTGGCGGTGGACCTCTTCGGAGAGCCGTTGAGGCTTGAGTGGAACGAAACCGGGTCCCGGCGCTCTCGGTGTATCCATGGTAAGACATATTACCTTCATACCGATGATTTCGTCAACCCGTGTTTTACCCAGTGCGCAAAAGGCGAGGCTCCGAGCGGGTCCGTGTCCCCGGACGAGGGAACAGGACAGCGGTACCGGTCTGACCATTTCGTTTGGAATTCCGCCAGGTTGACGAGGTGGGTCCGGGAGCTCTCCGCGGAAGACCTGGAGGAGCTGTAAAGCCGTTGGGTTCGCGCCGGCGTGCAGCACGTCCTTCCGAGTTGGGAGCCGGGACCCGCCTCTGTCGGCCCCGGCTCCGGCCTTTAGCTCTTACGCTTCCGGAACCTCGCCAGAAAGAACGCGTCCCCCGCGTAACGAGGAAGGTTCGCAGGGAGCCGGAAGGAGCCGCTGGCCGCGCCGGGGACGTCGAGCAGCGGCGCGTGGGCGCGGCGGCCGCCGATAGGCTCGGGGACGAAGTCGGGGTGGCGGGCGAGGAAGGCGGCGGCCTGGTCCTCGTCCTCGACGCGCAGCAGGCTGCAGGTGACGTAGACGAGGTGCCCTTCGGGGGCAACGAGGGCGGCAGCTCGGTCGAGGATCATCGCCTGGAGGTCGGTCAGGCGGTCGACGGCCTCCCGGCTCCAACGCCAGGCCACGTCGGGGTTCCGGCGGAGCGTCCCGGTGGACGAACACGGGGCGTCGACGAGGACGAGCTGGTAGGGCCCGAGCTTCTCCACGTCGGCCGAATCTTCGACGCACCGGATGTTCCCGAGTCCCGCTCTCCGTGCCCTCCGCCTGGCCTCCTCGAGCCGCCGGGGGTCGGCGTCGTGGGCCACGATGCGGCCGCGGCCGCCGAGCATCGAGCCGAGCGCCAGGGACTTCCCGCCTCCCCCGGCGCAGAGGTCGAGGACCTTCTCATCCGGCTTGGGATCGCAGAGGCAGGCGGCGAGCTGGCTTCCCTCGTCCTGCACCTCCACGGCCCCGGAGCGGTAGAGCTCGCTCGCGAGGACGTTGTGCCTCCCCTCCACGACGATCCCCCAGGGGCTCCGCTCCGTCGGACGGCAAGGGATCGAGAGCCCGGCCAGCGCCTCGAGCGCCTCGGCGCGGGTCGTCCGGTGGCTCTGGGCCCGGAGGACGAGCTTCTGGGGGAGCTTCAGGCGCGCGAGCTCGTCGGCGGCGTCCCCGACCGTCGCCCACGGCCCGAGCTCGAGCCACCACGCCGGGACGCCGAAGAGGCCCTCGAACGCGCGGAGCGCCTCCGCTCCGGCGGCCCCCGGACTCTCCTCCCGGACGGCCTC
>JACRCS010000731.1 GCA_016218905.1 Deltaproteobacteria bacterium | reverse complement strand
GCGAGCGCCCTCCGTCCTTCCGGGGTCAGTCGAGATACCGTTTGATCCGTGGCCACAGGCAGTCGGTCAATCCGCGGCCGGCCTCCCCTGAGGCTCCTCCCCCATAAATCCCCCAAACGGGGGACCCGATTTCCCCCGCCCTGGTGATAGGAATCCATCCCCGCAAGTGGTTTCATCATAACAACGTTTTGGCTCACCTCCTACAGAGACCTTCGCATCCCGTCGAGGGGTCGAGGGTGGTTGCGGCCGGGCGTAACCGGTCGCCCGCGGGGTCCCATCCGGCGCCGCAGGGTCGCAGGATTCCCTGGCGTTCCTTGACGGCCGACGGCGGGTCGCTCGGGCTCATCTACCCTCGGAGGTGGTGCCAAAGCCGCCTGCGCCGCGCTCCGAGGACCCCGCGGGCGACCACAGGCGAGCTTGACCGGTTACGCCCGTTGCCGCCCTGGCGACGGGCACACGGGGACTCGTTCGCGGGGCAAGCCCGCCGCCAGGGAGCCGCGCGAGAGGCAGCAGGAGAGGAACATGGAAGTCTGGGGCCTGAACGTGCTCGCGCTCTGCTCGGTCAGCGGCCTGGTCGGCGCCGTCTTGGGAGCGGTCTGGACGTGCAGGACGATCGAGCGCGTGGAGCGGACCGGGCTGCTCCACGGGCCACAGGAATCGGCAGAAGGGTGCCCTGGAACGGGAAGCCGCCGCCAGCGTCGGCCCCGGGAGCAGAAGTACCAAGCGAAGGCAACGTAGCGACAACCGAACACGAGGCAGGAGGCGAACATGGATCCCTGGAACCTGAACACTCTTCTCATCTGTTTTGGTGGCGGCATCGTTGGGGCGGCATTCGGAGGTCTCTTCTCGTTCATCCTGTGTGGCTTCCTGATCTTGGCCGGGTGCGGGATCGTTCTTGCGGGCGGATCCGATTTCGTCCTCCTGCAGGTTGGCCTCGGGCCCGTCTTCGGTCCTCAGATCGGGTTCTGTGGCGGGCTCGCCGCAGCATCGTACGCTGCCGGGGTCAGGAAGAACTTGGTGTCGGGCACCGGCAAGGACATCCTCTCGCCCCTCGTGTCCACGTCCTGGGATGTGCTGTTGATCGGGGGAGTTTGGGCCGTCTTCACCTATGCGACCCAAAATGTACTCGTCAAGATTCCGGTGATCGGCATGTTCGACTGCCTCGCGCTGTCCATCATCGTCACGACATTGGTTGCTCGCCTCCTCTTTCACCGCGAGATGCCCTGGGGAAGCAAGGCGTCCATCCGGCAACATGGGTGGCTCGGTACGGACAACCGTCGCCTCTCTTGGGTTCCCTGGATGGCGTTTCCGTCCAGGATTGCAGTGATCGGGCTCGGGACCGGCATTCTTTCCGGCTCGTTGGCCATGGGCGCCAAGCAGATCCTGGATCCGCTGGTCAGCGCGGGGAAGGTTTCCCCGACCGCGGCCTTTGTCTTCCCCCTGATCATCGGCCTGTCTCTGGCAGCGATCAGCCTGACAGGCCTCAATTTCTCAAGCGGTGAGATCCAGAAATTCCCCGTATGGCACTGTCAGGCCATTCTCTCGGCTCTGGCCTTTCTCCACTTCGGATCGCTCCTGGCTTCCGCGGTCGTCGGCGTGGGGGCCGGCTTCCTACAGGAGTTGATGGCCAGGATGTTCTATAACCACGGGAGCGACCACATCGATCCCCCCGCGACCGCCATCGCGCTCGGAACGTTTCTCCTAAACGTCGCACACAAATTCCTGGCCTGAGGCGGGTCGGGAGTCGCCCCCTCCGGCAGGCCGAGCGCACGCGCGCCTGGAAACGCCGTGCCTCTTGAGGGAAGGACGTGGTGTTCAACCGAAGAGGTAACCGTGAGGAGGACAGGCAATGAGCAAGAGACAGAAGCGATTCGAAGTGCTGGAAAAACGTGCGGTGAACCAGGACGGCTTTATCAAAGAGTGGGTCGATGTGGGGCTCGTCGCCATGGACAGCCCCAACGACCCCACGCCGGGCATCAAGATCAAGGACGGGAAGGTCGTCGAGCTGGACGGCAGACGCCGAGAAGACTTTGACATGATCGACACGTGGATCGCGAACCACTGCATCGACACCTCCGTCGCCGCGGAGGCGATGGCCGTGGACTCGCAGAGGTTCGCCCGGATGCTTGTGGACATCAACGTCCCGCGCTCCGAGATCGTGCGGCTCTCCGTCGGCATGACCCCAGCCAAGATCGTGGACGTCCTGAAGAGAATGAACGTCGTCGAGCTCATGATGGCGATGCAGAAGCTGCGGCCGCGCCGCACGCCGGCCAACCAGGCCCACGTAACGAACCTGAAGGACACCCCTGCCCTCCTGGCCGCCGACGCGGCAGAGGCGGGATACCGGGGCTTCGCCGAGATCGAGACCACCGTCGGAGTCGGGAGGTACGCCCCCATGAACGCCCTCTCGCTGCTGGTCGGCGGGCAGGTGGGCCGGCCGGGGACCCTCGCCCAGTGCGCGGTCGAAGAGGCGCTGGAGCTCACCATGGGGATGCGGGGGCTCACGCACTACGCCGAAACCGTCTCGGTCTACGGCACCGACCAGGTCTTCGTGGACGGTGACGACACGCCCTGGTCCAAGGCCTTCCTCGCGTCGGCCTACGCTTCGCGTGGCCTCAAGATGCGCTATACGTCCGGCACCGGCTCCGAGGTGCAGATGGGGTACGCCGAGAAGAAATCGATGCTCTATCTGGAGATCCGCTGCGTCATGATCACCAAGGGGTGCGGGGTCCAGGGGCTGCAGAACGGCTCCATCAGCTGCATCGGAGTCCCCGGCGCCGTGCCGTCCGGGATCCGCGCGGTGCTGGCCGAGAACGTGGCTACGGTCCTGATGGATCTGGAAGTGGCCTCGGGCAACGACCAGACCTTCACCCACTCCCCGATCCGGAACACGGCCCGCATGCTGATGCAGTTCCTGCCCGGGACCGACTTCGTCTTCTCCGGGTACAGCGCGGTGCCCAACTACGACAACATGTTCGCCGGCTCGACCCACGACGTCGACGACTACGACGACATGCTCGTGCTCCAGCGGGACCTCCAGGTGGACTCGGGCTTGCGGCCCGTGAGCGAGCAGGACGTGATCGGCGTCCGCAACAAGGGCGCCCTGGCGCTTCAGGCCGTGTTCGAGGAACTGGGTCTGCCTGCGATCACGGACGCCGAGGTCGAAGCCGCCACCTACGCCCACGGCACCAGGGACATGGCCGACCGCAACGTGCCGGAGGATCTCCGCGCCATCGCTCAGATGATGAAACGGGGGACGACCGGGCTGGACGTCGTCCGCGCCCTGGCCAAGCACGGCTTCGAAGACGTGGCGGAGAGCGTTCTGAGCATGCTGAAGCAGAAGGTGTCCGGGGATTACCTGCAGACCTCGGCGATCATTGTGGATGGGTTCGAGGTACTGAGCGCTGTGAATGACTGCAACGACTACCAGGGACCGGGAACCGGATACCGGCTGGACGGCGTCCGCTGGGAGGTCCTGAAGGACATCCCGCAAGCGATCAGTCCGGAAGACGTGTAGCGCCCCTCAGGCGAGTCGGTTCGCGAAATCATAGAGGAGAGACCACATGAGCGCTTCGGGCCTTAGTTTGAAGGAAATCGGGCAGGCAAAGTCGGGTGCGGACCGCAACGAGGTGGTGATCGGCGTATCGCCCGCGTTCGGCACCGTGATGACCAAGACGATCATCGACATCCCCCATCGGGACGTGCTGAAGGAAGTCATGGCCGGGATCGAGGAGGAAGGACTCAAGGCGCGCCTGGTCCGGGTGAACAAGACGGCCGACGTCGGCTTCATCGCCCACGAGGCGGCCAAACTCTCCGGCTCCGGCATCGGCATCGGCATCATCTGCCGAGGAACGTCTGTCATCCACCAAAAGGACCTGGCGCCTCTCCAGAATCTGGAGCTCTTTCCCCAGTGCCCGCTCGTTGACCGCGAGGTCTTTCGCGCCATGGGGCGAAACGCCGCCAAGTACGCCAAGCGGGAGCACCCCACCCCCGTGCCGGTGCGCAACGACCCCATGGCGCGGCCCAAGTACCAGGGATTGGCAGCCCTGCTCCACAACAAGGAGGTCCAGTACGTGAAACAGGACATGGCAAGCACGGAGCTCTCGGCCACGTTTTC
>JACRCS010000730.1 GCA_016218905.1 Deltaproteobacteria bacterium | reverse complement strand
GTCCGGGCCAAGGGGACGTAGCGTCCTAGTTGATTTCTCCGCGCGAGGAGGTAGTCTTCGCCCATGCCACGAGGCGCGAGACTGGACGTTCCCGGCGTCCTCCAGCACGTCATGGTGCGCGGCATCGAGCGACGAGACGTTTTCCTCGACGACGAGGACAGGGAGAACTTCGTCCGCCGTCTTTCCGGATTGCTGACCCGAACCGGCACGGAGTGCCTCGCCTGGGCCTTGCTCCCAAACCACTTCCACCTGCTGCTCCGCCCCCACGACACCTCACTGTCCACCTTCATGCGGCGGCTTCTCACCGGATACGCCGTTACGTTCAACCTGCGGTACCAGAGGGCGGGACATCTCTTCCAGAACCGGTACCGCTCCATCGTGTGCGACGAGGAGACCTACCTCCTCGAAATCGTTCGGTACATCCACCTCAATCCCTTGCGCGCGGGGTCAGTCAGCACCCTGATCGAGCTCGACGGCTACCCGTGGAGCGGGCACTCCGTTCTGATGGGTAGGCGCTCGATGGAGGGGCAGAGCGTCGATGAGGTGCTCGGACGCTTCGGCACGACGGAGAGAGAGGCCCGAAGAGGCTACTGGCACTTCGTCGCGGCGGGCGTCTCCTTGGGGCATCGTTGGGAGCTCGCAGGGGGCGGACTGGAGCGGAGCCTCGTCAAGGCCGGGAGGGGACCACTGCCCGAGGCCTACGACGAGCGGGTGCTCGGTCTAGGCGAGTTCGTCGAGAAGCTTCGGCAGCGGGAGGAACTGCAAGGTCGCCTACCGCTGCGACTTTCCCTCGACGAACTGCTGCGCAGAGTCTCGAAGGCGTTGGGTTTGGAGACGTCCCGCGTTCTCAGACGCAGCACACTCGAGACCGTCGCCGACGCGCGGGGGCTCTTCGGCTACCTCGCCGTGGCCCGGCTCGGGTATCGCGGTACGGAAGTCGGCGCCGTGCTCGGGTTGAGTCGATCGGGAACGAGCAAGGCCGTCGAGAGGGGGAGGCAGAAAGCGCTGGCTGAGCCGGCGAGGGTCGAAGCGATACTGGCCAGCGGCCCGGCTGAGTGAGACCCGGGTAGGATTTCGTCCGGCCGGGTCGGTGCTGCAGCGAACTAGGACGCAACGTCCCCTTTGCTCTCCCCGTCCCCTTTGCTCTCCCAAGGAACGCGTCGGCTGCGTAGAACGGGCGGACGCCGGGCTTTGGGACCCATCTCCCACTTCGCGAATTGACCCGAACGTCCCCTCGTGAGATCGTTCGCGCGTCTATTCACCGCTCGCTGGAGCACGACGCTCTTTCCAGGAGCGGGCAAATCGGGTCGCCTCAGGCCCCTACTCGTCAGACGCGCGAGAACAGCATGCATCCGAAGATCGAAGAGATACTGCCGAACTTCCACCGGGCGGAGATCCCGCTGCCCGACTCGCCGTTGAAGTTCGTGAACTCCTACTTCATCAAGGGCGAGCCCCGGAACCTGATCGTCGACACGGGGCTCAACCGGGACGAGTGCCGGGCGGCTCTGGGGGAGTGCATCCGCTCCCTCGGGTTCGACCTGGCGGCGACCGACCTCTTCATCACCCACGCCCACGCGGACCACGTCGGGCTCGCCAAGGAGCTGGCCACCGCGCACTCGAAGGTCTTCCTCAATGCTGCCGACGCCGCGCTCCTGCGGGAGTGGTCGGGCTGGGAGGCGCTCTTCCCGCTGGGCGCGACCCACGGGTTTCCGGCGGAGGAGTTGCGGCTGGGGAGCCGCGGCGATCCCAACATGGCGTTCCGCGAAGACGCCGTTCCGGAGGTGACGGTACTCGAGGAGGGAAAGGTCTTCTCGGTAGGGGAGTACCGGCTCCAAAGCCTTTCGACCCCCGGCCACTCCGCCGGGCACACGTGCCTCTACGAACCCGAGCGGAAGCTCCTCCTCTCGGGAGACCACATCCTCGGCGAGATCAGCCCCAACATCACCTCCTGGCGGGGCATGAATACCTTGAAACAGTACCTCGCGAGCCTCGAGGCCGTGGAGCGGATGGACGTGGAACGGGTGCTGCCGGGGCACCGGAGCCCCTTCGGGGACCACCGGCGCCGCATCCGCGAGCTGAAGGCCCACCACGAGCACCGCCTGAACGAAGTGCGCTCCCTCGTCTCGCGGAGGGCGCGCACCGCCTACGACCTCGCGTCGGAGATGACCTGGGATCTGGGCGGCTCGTGGGGCCGCTGGGCCTTCACCCAGCGGTGGTTCGCGACCGGTGAGGCCCTCTCCCACCTGCGCTATCTGGAAGAGGAGGGCGCCGTCGTCCGGACGTCGGCGGACGGAGTGGTCTTCTTCGCCGGGTCGTAAAAGGACGCGCGTCCGTTACCGGCTTCCCCCCGGGAGCCGGTCCCCTTTCCCTGATCCGCTCGAGCGCGTGAACGCTCCGTCTTCCGCGGCCGCTACCGGAGGTTCGCCGGGATGGGGCAGCGCGTCGCGTCACCGTCGCAGAGGAGCGCGCCGGCCGGAGACGAGAGCCACTTGGGAAGGCGTGGGTGGTTGCACCAGGTGTGTGGGCCGATGCCGGGATTCCGGGCCTCCTCGGCTTCCGACTCGCCGAGGGAAGGGTCCTGGATGAAACCGACACTCTGACGGAAGTACTCGCATCTCCCCATGGGTCCTCCGATGATGTTCTTCCGGGATCAGTGGCTCGGACGGAAAGACGGTCTCTCGCAGAGGCGCAGAGGACGCAGAGAAAGGCTAAGGTCTCGGAGACCGTTGTCAAAACCGACGGAGGGCCCGGACCCTGGTGCGCGCCCGCGGTTCGCCCGTTCGGAGCGCCCCTCGCCCCCAGGTTTGCCTCTTGACAGCCACACTGTCGCCCTACTACAGTTACGCTATAGCTTTACCGTAGCTACTCCGCGTCCTTCTCCCTGTCCGCTCCACCGGGCGGAGGAGGAACGCGGCGTTCGTTTTCGTACTCGTTTCCCCGTGCGGGGTTTGCGTGGAACGGAGGAGGAGTCGGCAGTTTAGGCCTGTCCTTTCGGAAGGCCGTTTCCACCCAGCGCGTCGATCCCGGCCCTATCGAGAGGCTCCCGGCGCTTCCCTGATGAGACGAGTTCCCATGGACCGACGGAAAAGTCCCGAAGAATCCTTGCCGCCGCCCGTTGCGGAGGCGCGTCCCGCCCTGCCGAGATCGAAGTTCGAGGTCTGGGGGGAGGAGATGATCGAGAAAGAAGTGAGGCAGAGCGGAAACAGCGGACGCGTGTACCTTCCGCCCGAGTGGGTGGGCAGGCACGTGAAGATCATCCGCATTGATTAGGGTCGCTCCATGCTCGAATTGAGAGAGTTCGCGCACTCCGACATCCCCGCGATGGTGGCCATCCAGCGGGCGATCACCAAAAAAGAGGTCTCCGAGGCCTGGACCCGAATGATCGAGCGCCACCTCGACGACCGCCAGGCGATGGGCTTCGTGGCGGTGCGGGACGGAAAGATCGTCGGGTTCGCCATCGGAGAGGTGAAGGGCGCCGGCTTCGGCGTGCCCGAGAGCGGCTGGATCGTGGTGGTCGGGGTCGAGCCGCAAGCGATGGGCGAGGGCGTCGGCAAGGCCATGATCGACAAGCTCTTCGACTCCTTCCGCGAAAGAAACGTCACGAACGTCTACACGGCCGTTCGCTGGGACGCCGGGGACATGCTGTCCTTCTTCAAGGCCCTCGGCTTCGGGCAGTCGGAGTTCATCAACCTGACGCGCAAACTCTAGAATGGATTGTCGGAATACCGCTTCGTTGAAGGGGTCAAAACATGAGGTATGCGGAAACAGGGTTCAATCTCGAGATCGATCTGACGAAGGGGAGCATCAAGAAGGTTGAGACGGATCCCAAGCTGACCGAGCTCCACCTCGGCGGCCTCGGCACCAACGCGAAGATCATCTGGGACCGGGTACCTCCGGACACCGACCCCTTCTCCCCGGACAACCTCCTCATCTTCAGCACCGGTCTCTTCGCCGGCACCCCCGCACCGGGCGCCAATCGGACGATCGTCAGCGCCTACTCTCCCCAGACCCGCCTCTTCGGCTACTCGATGATGGGCGGCTTCTTCGCGCCCGAGCTCAAGTACGCGGGGTACGACAAGATCATCTTCAAGGGCAAGTCTCCGAACCTCGTCTACGTCTGGATCCACAACGACAAAGTGGAGATCCGGGACGCGAGCCATTTGCGCGGCAAGGGCGCCGTCGAGACGCAGGAGCTCATCCGGCGCGAGTTGGGGCAGCCCGAAGCGCACGTGGCCGCCATCGGCCTGGCCGGCGAGAATCGGGTCTTCATGGCCTCCATCGAGCAGGGGAGGTCCAGCGCCAGCCGCCTCGGCCTGGGCGCGGTCATGGGGGACAAGGGGATCAAGGCGATCGCGGTCCGCGGGACGAAGGACGTCAACGTCGCCCGGCCGCCCGAGTTTCTGAAGCTCTGCAACGAAGTGCTCCAGTACATCAAGTTCCGGGAAGAAAACCCCGTGCCCGGCGTCATGACCATCCTCCAGGGCCTCGGCTCGCCCCAGGAGATGAAGCACGTCGACGAGAAGTGGCACACCGAGAACTTCATGTGGGGGAACTCCCGGGTCCGCCGGAAGGACTTCTGGAACGAAGAGATCGAGGCGAAGTGGAAGGAGACGCAGGAGAGCTTTCGGACCCGGCTCATCAGTTGCTACAACTGCCCCATGAAGTGCGGAGCCATTATCTCCGTGCCGGGGCTCTCTACCTACATGATGAAGTGCTTCTCGAAGCTCACGTACACGATGGCGGCATTCGTCGATGATCTGGACTTCGGCTTCAGGATCGCCCAGCGCGCCACGGAGTACGGCGTCGACGGGTTCTCGATGCCGCAGACGATGGCGTTCGCGGTGGAGCTCCTGGAGGCAGGGATCCTGACGGAGGCCGACTTCGCGGGCGCCCCGAGCGACAACGAGGAGCGCTTCTACTGGCTCCTGGACCGCATCGTGCGCCGGGAGGGGATCGGCGACGTCCTCGCCAACGGCACCCACTGGGCGGCCGAGGCGATCGGGAAGGGCGCGGAGGCCTATGCCCACAACAACATCAAGAAGCACGAGCAGCTGCCCC
>JACRCS010000758.1 GCA_016218905.1 Deltaproteobacteria bacterium | reverse complement strand
TCGCCGAGGCTCCGGACGTAGCGGCTCCGTCCCTCGTCTTCACGGACCCAGACCTTCAGATTGCCCGACACGACGACGAAGAGGCTCCGCCCCGGCTCTCCCTGGCTCACGACGAGATCCCCCGGCGCGAAGGAGAAGAGCTCGAGGCCGTGGATGACGGCCGCGAGCTCGTCGGCGGAGAAGTCGCCGAAGAGCGGGGAGCGGATCGCGGGGGAGCCGGCGGTGCGCCCCGGTCCCTGCTCGACGGGCGGCCGGCCACGACCTCCGTCGTTTCGAGCGGAGGAGGCCTGAGCCAGCTCGTGGTCTCGCCGCTTGGCGAGGGCCGCGATCCGTCTCCCGGTGTCCTGGAGCGCCTCCGGATGGAAACGCGCGAGCTTCTTCAGGGCCGCGATGGCCCGGCCCGGCATGCCGGCCTTCGCGCAGGCGGTCGCCAGTCCGTCGAGGAGGGCCAGGCTCTCGGCGACCTTGCCCCGGCGGATCAGGAGGTTGGCGAGGTCCTCCTGGAGCTTCAGCGAGTCCGGCCGAGCGAGAAGGCCGTCACGAAGGACCTCCTCCGCGCGGTTGAGATCGCCCCGGGCCACGAGCGCGTCCGCGAGGTCCGCGGTGTCAGGAAGGTCGCCGCCCGCGGGGAACGTCATGAAAGGGCGACCTCCCGGCTGAGGCGACCTATCGCGGTTCCGGTTGGCTCGATCCGCCCGCGCGGGAGCGTTCCACCGTCGAGGGGGTTCGGCGCTCGGAAGGGTGCAGGCACGGTCGGATTCTAGGCCGCTCGGCGCCTATCCTCTGCGCTTCCGCATGCAACGTCCGCTCGGGCGAGAGCGATGGCGCACTTCGCCGCCCATCGTCCTCGGGTGTCACGTGGTCCCGATCCCTCCGCAGCAGCGCTTGAACTTCTTTCCGGAACCGCATGGGCAGGGCTCGTTGCGCCCGGCGCTGAGGGGGGCGGAGGCGACCGCCTTCGGTGGATTCATTCAGGTACCCGGAGAGCTTGCGCGCAACCCGCCGTAAGGGGTCTGAGTTCGCCTCGGGTGCGACAGGCGCTCTCGAGAGAGCAGCCGGCCCGACGCGTATATTCACGTTCGAGGAGATGACGATGAAGCCCTTGGCGATCCTTGCGACGTTGGCCGCCCTCGTCGGGTGCTCGACGAGCACGACGGAACGCCTCCGGTTGCCGCCCCTCGAGCTTCCGGGCCGCGACTGTCTATGGGTCTTGAGCAGGGTCTCGACGATGCCCGAAGCGACCTACGAAGGCGTCCTCGCGCGGCTGAGGGCCCAGGGCTACGACCCGTCCCAACTGAAGCGCACCCGGCACCGAGCCGAAGCGCGAGGATGAGCACGATCCCACCCCCCTGCGGAGGTCGTCGTCGTCGGCAACGCCGGCGTCGATACGTGCGTCTACCCCTACGGCGACGAAATCGACTGGAGCGTCGAGGCGAACTTCACCGAGAACCTCGACACGGTGGGCCAGGCCGGCGGCTACGCGAGCCGCGGCTACGCCCGCCTCGGCCGACGGGTCGCGTTCATCGGGCACGTGGGAGCGGACCACGACGGCGACCTCGTCCGCGCCACGCTCGCCCGCGACGGAGTCGACACCCGCGCGCTCCTCGTCGACCCGCAGGGGACTGCCCGCAGCGTCAACTTCATGTACCGCGACGGGCGGCGGAAGAACTTCTACGACGGCAAGGGCCACATGGAGCTCGTTCCCGACTTGGCGCTCTGCCGGGTCGTGATGGACGGCGCGCGCCTGGCCCACGTCAACCTCCCGAACTGGGCCCGTCCGCTGCTGCCGATCGCCCGCGAGCTTGGCCTGACGGTGGCGTGCGACCTACAGGACGTCGTCGATCCGGCGGACCCCTACCGTCGCGACTTCGTGGAGGCCGCCGACATCGTCTTCTGCTCGGCGGCGAACCACGAGCCGGAACGCCTGGTCGGCGAGCTCTGGACGCGGCGACCAGGTCTGATCGTGGTGGTCGGAATGGGTGCTCGCGGATGTGCCCTGGGCATTGCGGGAGGGGTGCGGCGTTTCCCTCCCGTCCCCGACGACCGGCCCGTCGTCGACACCAACGGAGCTGGCGACGGACTCGCGGTCGGCTTCCTGACGAGCTTCGTGCTGGAGGGCCGCTCGCTCGAGGATTCCGTCTGGCGAGGCCAGGTCGCGGCCCGCCACACGTGTACCCTTCGGGGCACGAGCGAGGGACTGATCACCGCCGCAGAGCTCGACGAGAGACGGTACCCGGTGAGGGACCGGACCTGACACCGACCGAACGTCGGCCCGTGGTGAAGGGTGAGGCGTCAGGGCGACGAGCGTGAGAACAGGGACCCTTCGTCCCTTCTCGATCCGGTTCGGACCGTGGACGACGAAGACCCGCCACGCTGCGGTCGTCCGAGCCTCTCGTTCCCTTTCGCCCCGAAGCCTAGAATCAAGAGTTCACGGCCGGTCCCACGCGTGTCCGTTCCGCGTGGCCTGGCGGAAGGAGGACGCTCCTGAGTCTCGTCCGACTGGAATTCCAAG
>JACRCS010000757.1 GCA_016218905.1 Deltaproteobacteria bacterium | reverse complement strand
TCGTCGATGCGGGCGTTTCGCTTCGCGTAGTCTACCGCATCCAGAATGTCGCGGATAGACTCTTCTGACCCGGTGGCTTTCGGATTCGTGAATACTCCCCGATAGTTAGGGTGAATCAGGACCCAGTCGTTCCGGACCGCCCAGCGGCCGTAGGGGATGCCCTGGAACTGGCGGTAGTCTTCGCTCCAACTATGGAGCGCGACGAGGAGCGGCTTGGCCCGCGCGGAGCCCGAGTTGTAGAAGAACGCGGGCTGGGCGCTGCCGTCGGCGGACGACCGGATGGAGATCTGCCTCACCTGAGGTACCGCCCTCCGCCACGCCTCGACGTCGCCCAGGCGCTTGAAGGGGGACCGGGTGAGCTGCCAGAAGGTCTCGTAGGCCTCGGGGGCGGGTGCCTTGGCCGCATGGAGGCCGCTCCAGGGGGCGAGCCCGAGCCCCACGGCGACGAGCGCCGCCGGGGCTAGCCGACTCCCGACCCCTTTCTCAGGGAAATGCACGTCTGACCAGCGGAAGGGATCTCACCGCGTAGACGACCACGAAAGAGGCGGCGAAGACGCCCAGTGCGAAGAGCGGGATACCGACGGCGGGGGCAAAGTCGCTCGGATCGACGCGGAAGCCGAGCAGGCCCCGTTTCGAGACCCCAATGAGCAGGGCGTGGACCAGGTAGATGCCCGGCACGCACGCCGCGATCGCGCGGACCGCTCGCGCCGCGAGCGCGCGTCGCGGAGGTCGCAGGCTCTTGCCGAAGAGGTAGACGGACAGGGCCATCGCGACCACGTTCGGGCTGAAGTACTCGAAGAAGAGCTCCTCCAGGTCCCCCCCGTTGCGGACCACCGTGCCGTACCAGGTGCACCAGGCGGTGGCAGCCAGGGCGAGGAGGAAAAGGCCCGCGAACTGCGCCATTCCGGTGGGCCTCAGGACCGTCCGGCGCAGCAGGTGCCCGAGGACGAAGAACCCGGCGTACTTGAAGAGCGAGGGCGCCGTGCCGGTCGAGAGATACCCCTCGAACCCCCACCAGCTCTCGCCCAGCGGCAGGAGGCACGCGAAGAGGAACCAGAGCCCGACGAAGTAGCCGGCCTGGGGACCGCTCGCGCCCTTGAGCCAGGCCCCGAGCGCCGGGGCAAAGAGGTAGAGGCCGATCAGGACGTACAGGTACCAGAGGTGGTAGTAGAGCGGTCCGGTAAACAGGAGGAGAGGGAAGGAGGCGAGGGGAAGCTCCTCGCCCTGGATGCGGATCCGCCAGAGGAAGTAGACGAGGCTCCAGACCACGAAGGGCACGAGGACGCGCCGGACCCGCCCGCGAAGGAAGGCGGAGAGCGGCATGGTTCCGGCTTTTTCCAGGAGGAATGTGCCGCTCAGCATGAAGAAGAGCGGAATGCACCAGCGCGACGCGGAGTCGTAGAGGTTGCCGGCCCACCAGGCTCCGGGGCCGAGCTCGGCCCGGCGGACGAGGAAGGGCGCGGCGCTGTGAATGAGGATGACCGCGTAGATGGAGACGATCTTCAGCACGTCGGGCCAGAGAGGCCGTTCCTCCTCGCCCGCGGGCGCCGCGCGAAACGTGAGCTCCTTCCAGCGCGAGGCCATGGCCGGACCGGCTCACCCGGAGGGCCGGAACTCTTCCTTGTAGAGGAAGAGCGCCACGGCGGCGAAGGCGAGGACGAGGGGACCGTAGAGGACGCCGGCGAGCCCGAAGTACTGGAGCCCTCCCAGAATGGCAAGGAAGACGAAGAAGGGCGAGAGGCCGCCCGCACCGCCCATAAGGAAGGGCCGGACGAAGTTGTCGATGGACCCCACGAGCAGGACCGACCAGGCGACGAGGAAGAGCGCGGCCTTCCACCGGCCGGAGAGGAGCAGGTAGCCGGCGGCGGGCGCCCAGACCAGCGCCGTACCGACGATGGGGATGAGCGAGGCCACGACCATCACCGCCCCCCAGAAGAGGCCGGGCAGCCCCACGAGCGCCAGGGCCACCCCTCCCGCCAGGCCCTGGCAGAGCCCGGTCAACAGATTGCCGAGCAGGACGGACTTGGCGACGCCCCGGATCCGCTGGAGGATCCGTTCCTTCTGCTCCTCGTGGAGGGGCACCAGGTCCTTGGCCGCTTGCACCATGCTGCGCCCGTCGCGGACCAGGTAGAACATCACGAAAAGGATGATGAAAAGCCGCGTCAGGACGCCGGCCACGTTGGCGAGGAGCCCCGTGCCTCCCCGAAGGAGTGCCTGCCCCGCGGTGCTGAGGACGCGGGCCACCTGCCCCTTGATGTCGACCTCGGGAAGGAAGGGAGCCCGCTCCCTCACCCACGCCACCAGCTCGGTGACCCGGGGGCCGGTCAGGAACTCCTCGGCGCGCCCGGTCTGCACCCACTGCTGCGCCTGGCCGAGGTAGGTCACCCCTTCGTGAACGAGCGCCGAGACGAGAAAGAAGAAGGGGAGCCCGACGACCAGCGCGGTCGCGAGCACTACCGAGAGCGCAGCGAGGTTGCGCCGCCCGCCGAAGGAGCGCTCGAGCCTGCGCTGGACGGGAGAACAGAAGGAAGCGAGGATCGCGGCGAACACAATCGCCTGGAGGAACGGGCGCAGCACGAGGTAGGCGAGGAAGAGGGCGAGGGCGAGCAGGAGCAGGATGAACCAGCGCACCTCCCGCTGCCGCGCCGTGCGCTCCTGGGCGGAGAGGGCCTCCGCCCCCCCGGCGTGTGGGCGCTCGCCGGAGCCCTCCGGGCCTCCGACACTCGCCGGAGCGCTCTGTTGCTGCGGCCCTTGCGCGCCGGGAGCGTCGCCGTCCATTGTCTCTTCGCCTCCTCCCGCCGCTGTTCCCGATTCCGAATCCCGAATCCCGAATTCCCAATCCCGACGTATAACCGAAGCGCGCGCCTCTCGCCACCCTTTCGCCTCTCCTGGGGCCGTCGCGACGTGTTCGCGCCGAGGCGGCGCCTTACCTTATCCGGTGAATCGGCGAACTCGGGAGGTGCGTATGCTCCAACGGGTCCTGCTCTTTCTCATCGTCGCCCTCGCCGCCGGGTTGTTGGGCCTCAGCGGCATGGACGGGCTCGCGGCGTGGTTCGTCGACGTCGTGTTCGTCATCTTCCTCGTACTCTTCGTCGTCTCGCTCGTTTCGGGCCGGCGGGCGCCTTCGTGAGGACCTGGTTGGTCGAGTTGGTCGAGCTCAGGAGGAGCTCGGATCACGGAGGGCACGAGGCGCGTGAGAGATCAGGCAGGGATGCCCGGGAGCGATCACGTGTCGGTCCTGTTGCAGGGCGGCGCCGGCCTGTGCTATCCAGCGAGGAGCACCCCACGCTTCGTGCAGGAAACCTCTCGTGAGCCTCGCCCGTTTCGCCGCCGAGTTCCAGCGCCGGCGGATCCTTCCGAGATGCGGAAGCTGCCGCAGGCCTTGCTGCCGCCTGGAGACGCTCGTGCTCGAGCTCGACTGGGAGCGGCTCTCGCGGCTGTGGGAGGTCGCCGGGTCCCGGCGGGAGTTCGACGCCGCTCTGGCACGCGGCGTCGGGCCCCCGGAGATCCGGGCCG
>JACRCS010000752.1 GCA_016218905.1 Deltaproteobacteria bacterium | reverse complement strand
GGGGCAGGTCGGTCATGCACCGGTGCAGAATCTCCCAGAACTGCTGGCGACCGAGCGCCTCGCTCGGGTCCGGCTGCCAGGGGCCTGGAGGGTCCCTCCAACGGCCGTCTTCGTCGAAAAACTCGTCGCCTGCGGCGAGGGAGACACCAGGAGACTCGCGGGACGTGCGCCGGAAATGGTCCACGACCTTGTGCTTGAGGATGCCGATGAGCCAGGTCTTCACCGCGGACCTCCCCGCGAAGCCGTGTCGGCCCTTGAGGGCCGAGAGAAAGGTCTCTTGAACGAGGTCCCGGGCAGTGTCTCGATCCCCCACGCGTAGGAGCGCGTAGGCGAGGAGGTCGTCCCCGTAGGCCTCTACCCACTCCTCCGGCGTCGGCAGAGAATCGCTCACGCCAGTGCTCCCGTGTCCCGGCCCGGCGCGCACGCCCGACCCTTGAGCCCGAAGAGGAAGTGCAGCACGCCCTTCGTCCATTCGCTGAAGAGCTTTTCGGAGAAGTAGGCGCCGGCCGCCCGCTTGGAGATCTCCGAGAGGGTCGGGTACACGTGGATGGCGCCGGCCAGGGCCGAGAGCTTCACCCCGCCCGCCACCGCGGCGATCCACTCGTGGATGAGCTCGCCGGCGTGGGCCCCGATGATCTGGCAGCCGAGGAGCGAGCCCTTCGGGCTCACGAGCACCTTGATCTTCCCGAGGGGCTCGCCCTCGGCCAGGGCCCGGTCGTTGTCGGCAAAGGGCTCGGTGAGGACGCGGTACTCGATGCCGTCCTTTTGGGCTCGCTTCTCGTTCCAACCCACGCTCGCCACCTCCGGGTCGGTGTAGGTGCACCAGGGGACCTTCGAGTAGTCGGCCTTGCGCGGGAGGCGGAGGATGGCGTTCGTCAACGCGATGCCCCCCTCGTACCCGGCGACGTGGGTGAAGGGGAAGACGCCGTTGACGTCGCCGCAGGCGTAGATGTGGGTCTGGTTCGTGCGAAGCCGGTGGTCGGTCGGGATCCCCTTGGGGGAGAAGGTCACGCCGGCGGCGTCCAGACCCAGTCCCTCGATGTTGGGCTTTCGCCCGGTGGCCACGAGCAGGGCGTCGGCCTCCAGGGTCCGGGACAGACCCTCGCCCGCGGCCGGCGCCACCGTGAGGCGCACCGTCGAGCCCATCTTTTCCGCCCGAGCAGCCTTGGTGGAGGTCAGAAGCTCCATCCCCTCAGCGGCGAGGCGCTCCCGCAGGATTTCGGCCACGTCGGCGTCCTCGGGGCCGAGGATCTGGTCCAGGAATTCCACCACTGTGACCTTCGATCCCAGCCGCTGGAAGGCCTGGGCCAGCTCCAGGCCGATGGGGCCCCCGCCGAGGACAAGGAGGCGCGCGGGAAGCTCGCGCTGGGAGAAGACCGTCTCGTTGGTCCAGTAAGGGACGTCCGCGAGGCCCTCGACCGGCGGCGCGGCGGGGGAGGAACCCGTGGCCACGACCCAGCTGCGGGCCGAGAGCCGGGCCCCGTTCACCTCGACGACGTGGTCGTCGGCGAACCGGGGCTCCCCGAAGCGCACTTCGGCGCCCAGGCGGCAGAAGCGCTCCGGCGAGTCGTGCGCTTGGAGCTTCTCGATCACGGCGCCGACCCGGTCCATCACCGCCCCCAGATCCACCGCCGGCAGCGAGAGCCCGGGCAGCCCGAACTCGCTCGCACGGGCGGCCAGCGCCCACACGCCTGCGGTCCGGATCAGCGTCTTCGACGGCACACAGCCGAAGTGGAGGCAGTCGCCCCCGAGCTTCGAGGCCTTCTCGATCAGCACCGCCTTGGCGCCGAACTGGGCGGCTCCAGCGGCCACGGTGAGGCCGGCGGCGCCGCCGCCCAGGATGCCGATGTCGTAGTCAAAGCTGGCCATGGGGGGTCCTTTCTACGGTCCCTCGGACCGCTCACGCGTTCTCGTGCAGCTCGCACCGGTTCCGGTCGGCAAGCCACTTCTGCACCATGAAGGCGGCGACCGTCCCCTCTCCCACGGCCGCGGTGATCTGCTTCGAGCTTCCCGAGCGCACGTCCCCGGCCGCGAAGATGCCGGGGACCGAGGTGGCAAGGGTCTGCAGATCCGTCACGACGAAGCCTTGGGCGTCGAGCCCGAGGAACCCCGGGAGGAAAGCGGTGTTCGGGGCCAGCCCGATGAAAACGAACAGACCGTCCACCGCCAGCTTCCGGGTCGTCCCCGCGGCCACGTCTTCCACCACCACGCCCTGCACTGTCTTGTCGCCCACGACCTCGGCGACGCGGTGGGAGAGCAGGATCTCGACGTTGGGCAGGGAGCGCACGCGGTCTTCCAGCACCCGGGAGCCGGTCAGCCGGTCGAGGTTCTGAACCAACGTGATGTGGGAGGCGAAGCTCGCGAGGTGGACGGTCTCCTGGAGGGCGGAGTTGCCGCCTCCGGCGACCGCGAGGGGGAGGTTCCGGTAGAACGGCGCGTCGCAGGTGGCGCAGAAGCTCACGCCCCGGCCCAGCAGCGCCTCTTCCCCCGGCACGCCGAGCCGGCGGTAGACGGAGCCCGAGGTCACCACCACACTGCGCGCCTGGAGCGACTCTCCCCCGGTCCGAAGCGCGAAGAAGGCGCCGGCCACATCGATGCGGTCCACCTCCTGAGACGGGCGGATCTCCGCGCCGAACTGCGCGGCCTGCTGCCGCACCCGCTCCATGAGGTCGAGCCCGGCAACGGGCTCGGGGAAGCCAGGATAGTTGTCGATGCGGCCGGTCAGCGCCGCCTGTCCTCCGGGGAACCCCCTTTCCAGGACCACGGTCCGCAGCCCCTCGCGGGCCGTGTAGATCGCTCCGGTGAGCCCCGCAGGGCCCGCCCCGACAAACGCCACGTCGTAGACGTCCATGGGCATCGGGAGGACCACCCCCAGGAACGCGGCGAGGGCCTCGTCATCCGGGTCCACGACGAAGCGCTCCCCGGCCTGCACAGCGGGCACGTCGAGGGTGCCGCCCGTGTGGAGCGCGAGCCGTTCGGCGGCGACCGGGTCCTCCTCCGGGTTCACCTCTCGAAACGCCACCCCGGACGCTTCGAGGCACACGCGGACGCGGCGGCACTTGGAGCACCACGGCACGGAGTACAGGATCACATCGGGCGCAGCCATCGCTCTTTTCCTCGGAGTCTCTCAGACCTTCTTCGCCAGTGCGGCCCGGGCGATCCGGGTCACGTACACGGTCACCGCGATCGTAGCCGCAAGACCGACGCCGTAAAGAGCCCACTGGGCGGGCGTCCGTTGCCCCCCGGGCTGGCCCACCGAGGCGAGGGTTCCGGCGAGGGAGCCCACGTAGACGTACATCACCGTACCCGGCAGCATGCCGATCCAGGAGGCGAAGAAGTAGTCGCGCAGCGTCACCTTGGTCAGCCCGTAGGCGTAGTTCAGCAGGTTGAAGGGGAAGACGGGCGAGAGCCGGGTGAGCCCCACGATCTTCCAGCCCTCCCGGGCCACGGCGTCGTCGATGGTCTTGAACTTCACGTTGCCCTCGATCTTCCTCGCCACCCAGTCCCGTGCGAGGTAGCGGCCCACGAGGAATGCCGCAGTGGCTCCGAGGGTGCCCGCGACCGAGACGATGGCCGAGCCCTTGACGACCCCGAAGACGACCCCGGCCCCGAGGGTCAGGATCGACCCCGGCAGGAGGAGCACGCAGGCCACGATGTAGAGCCCGATGAAGAGCACCGCGCCCCAGGGGCCGAGGCCTTCGATCCAGGCCAAAGCGCTTCGCAGGAGCTCCTGGGCGTGGAAGTACCGTGCAGCGCCGAGGGCTGCGACGACTGCAACGACCACGAGGAGGAGCTTGAGCTTCGGGCTTCCACCCGTCGGTGCCGCTGTCGCGTTCACGCGTTCGTCCTCCGTTTCGTTCGCAGGCCCCGCCCTAGCTTCCACCACGCCTCCAGCGTGCAGGCTACCGACCAGGCCTGAGCGGGGCAGCCCCGGGGCGCATGGGGCGGGTCGCACGCCCGTCGCCGGGTCTCGGAAGCGCCGAAAACCCCCACGAGTCCTTTCGGCCTGCTCGTCGTGCCGGATGGCCAGAAACGGCCGAAACAGGGAGGTCCGGTCATACTACAGAACGAACACCTCCGCCTCTCCGTATGCGGACAGAAAGTCCCTCATCCGCTGCTACTCCGGACACCAACTCTGGGTGAGGACGACGGCGACTCGGGGCGCACGCCCGAGGATGTCGTCGCCGAACTCACCGGTCTCCATCGCGGCCCGCGCTTGGCCTTCACGGATGGTCCTCATCGCAGCGCCTCCTTCCCCGTCGACGGCCTGCAACGACGCACCTGCACAGGCTGCGCGAACCGATGACGACGACGGGATTGCCTCGTTCGGGGGTTAGTCGGCCTCCCGCAGTCCCTCCTTACAGGGAAAGCGTATCCGACTCTCGAGCGCTCGGGATGTAGCGCAGGCTACTTCGCGAAAAATCTTTTGGAGGGGGCTGCGTCAGGTGTAGCTCTGAGGTTCGAAGGGCTCTGAAGCCTGCTGCACGAAGAGGAGCTTGCCCTCCAGATAGATCCTCCCCTCCTCTCGAAGGCGCGCCATGGCGCGCGTAACGCTCACCCTGTGCGCTCCCACGAGGAAGCCGATCTCCTCGTGGGACAAGGGAAACTCGATCACCCAACCCCGGGGACGCGGGTGCCCCACGTCCTGCGCCACCCGAACGAGCACCTGATACAGCCGGTCTTCGAGCATGGGCTCCGAGAGGGCGCCGAGCTTCTCGGTGAGGAACTTGATTCTCCGGGAGAGGTTGCGGACCAGTCCGAGCCCCACCGTCGGATGATGGAGGATCACGTCTTCCAGCGTCGCCTGGAGACTCCGCAGGTCAGCGTCGGCTCCAGGCACGTTGCGGTCACGGGGAAGTCGGACTCCTCGATGAAGACCGACTCCCCGAGCAGGTCGCCGGCTTTTCGCACGTCGAGGGTGAGCACCCTGCCGTCCTCGGTCACCGTGAAGAGTTTGGTGCTCACCGTGCTCCACGACCTGGGCGAGAGCCAGACGCTTCTCGAGCTCGAGGGCGTCACCGTCGACCCCCACCAGTTCCTCGGCCTCGAGGTGAACCCGCGCGCCGCGGCCATCGCCGACGTGGTTCTCTGGATCGGCTACCTCCAGTGGCACTTCCGCACCCGCGGCCAGGTGCCGCCCCCCGAGCCGGTGCTCCGCCCGTTCAAGAACATCGAGTGCCGCGACGCCGTGCTCGACTGGGACCGCACCGAGCGGTCCTCGACGAAACCGGGCAGCCCGTCACCCGCTGGGACGGCGTGACCGTGAAGCCCCACTCCGTCACCGGCGAGCTGGTTGGCGCTCCTTGTCTGGAGCGCCGATCGTTTCGTGGAAGGTTCCGCCTCGGCCGCCCGCCATTTCGGTATGCCACCGCTCCTGATCGGCATGGTGATCGTCGGCTTCGGCACCTCGGCGTGCGGTTCTGTGGCTTCTGGTTGGCCTGGTGGGGCTGCTGGCGAGCTCCCGCCTCCTGGTCTGGGGCGCCGTGGCCATCGCTCGCAGCCTCGGGGTGAGCGACCTGATCCTTGGCCTCACCGTCGTGGCGGTGGGCACTTCGTTGCCGGAGCTTGCCTCCACTCTCCTCGCCGCGCGCAAGGGAGAGCACGAGATCGCGCTCCGCAATGTGCTGGGCTCCAACCTGTTCAACACCCTGGCCGTGGTGGGGCTCGCGGGGGCGATCCATCCCCTGGTGGCTGGGCCGGACCTCTTCGCGAGAGACATTCCGGTCATGGCCGCCTTGACCGCCTCGCTCGTTGCCTTCGGCTATGGCTTTCGCGGTCCTGGCCGCATCAATCGTTTCGAGGGCGCGGCGCTCGTGGCTTCCTACGGTGGCTACACCGCGTACCTGGTGCGCGGTTTCTTTGGACCCTGACGGGCACTGTGTCGCCGCGGCAAGCGGAGAGGCGGCGGCCTGCTCCACGTGCTCGACGTTGCGAGGGGCGTGGCCACGTCGGACGCCACGAGGCTGCTCACCGGCGAGACGGGCAGGGGCACGTCGTTCCTCGGGCGCCTGATCCATGGGGCGGGCGGCCGGAGCGTCGGGCTCTTCGCCGGCAAACTCCACGCGCTCCTCGCCCGGTCCTACCCCAAGGGCAGGGAGTGGCTCGACCTGGCGTGGTAGCTCACCGAGAAACGTGGGCTGGAGCCCAATGTGAAGCGGCGGTGCGCCGTGAACTGGGCACAGGGGAGCGCGACGTCCGGCCCTTTCCCGACAGCCCGGGGGACCTGGCCCGTCTGACGGCGGAGCGGATCGAGGCGCTGCTCTGCTCGGGGCGGGGCGGGCCTTCTTGTGTGCCCGTGGCAACCGGACGCCAGCCGCGGGATTTCGTTGACCGGCCGAGGCCGCGTTGCTACAAGGGGACGTCACCCAGACCCACTCCGGCGGAACCGCGTCTCTCCCACCCCTCTCCGGGATGTGCTTCCATCGCCCCCACTGCCCAGCTCACCCTGACGCCCGGCGGCCATGTGCTCCTGCATCCGGGAGAAGGGCCGCCGTCGCCCTGGCTCCGGAGCCTGGCCGCCGCGTTTGCCGCGGGCCGGGGCGAGGGCCTGTTTCAGCTGGGGGCCGGCGCGCCGCCGGGCGCGGAGCTCCACCCTTCCTTTGCCTTCTGGCGGGAGCTCGCCGGCCGCTACCTGACGGCGCTGTGCCGCACGCCCGGGGAGGACCGCGCCGGTCTGCCCCCCGTGCCGCCTCCCGCGGCGGGCGAGCTGGCCTCGCTGCTCCTCTCGGCGCCCCCCATGGAGGGCGGCGAGTACCTGGGCAGCGAGGTGCTCGGCGGGGTGTGGAGCGAGCTGGATCGCTGGGCCCGACACGCGGTCGCCGCCGCAGGAGTGCCCCTCTCCGACTGGCTGCGCGAGCACGCGCCGTTGTGGCACCAGGTGGGGCGGGTGTGCCTGCACCTGGCCGAGAACAAGAGAGACCCCGAGTTCCCGTTCGCCTTCCTCGCCACCTACGCGCCGCGGCTCTCGAAGGCGGGCCGCGTCCAGTACCAGCCGCTGACCAAGGCCCTTCAGGAGTATGCGGGCGAGCGCAACAAGGAGGCCCTGATCCGCCTCCTGTCGCCCGTGCACCGGGCCGCCGAAGAGAGCCCCCTCCTCCGCGACCTGGTGGCGTCGGGCGACCTCTTCCATCCCCTGGCCTGGACGCCGGCCGAAGCCTACGAGTTTCTGCAGCAGGTGCCGCTGCTCGAGACCAGCGGGCTCTTGGTGCGGCTGCCGGATTGGTGGCGCCAGCGCCCCCGTCCCCGGGCTGCCGTGAGGCTGGAGGCGCAGAAGAACAGCGTCCTGGGCATGAACGGCCTCCTCGAGTTCAAGGTGGGCCTCGCCCTGGGGGACCAGCCCCTGAGCGACGAGGAGTGGCAGCAGCTCCTGGCCGGGGACGACGGCCTGGTGCTCCTCAAGGGGCAATGGGTGGAGGTGGACCGGGAGCGGCTCGCCGAGGCGCTCGCCCACTGGCGCCGGGTCGAGGCGGAGGTGGCCGCGGGAGGGGGGATCTCCTTTGCCCAGGGCATGCGCCTCTTGGCCGGTGCGCCGGCGGAGCTGGACGGCACCGGCAGCGGCGCCGGCGGTGACCGGCAATGGGCCTTCGTCGAGGCAGGCGAGCGTCTGGCCGGCCTGTTGGAGGGCCTGCGAGACCCGACCCGGCTTGCCCCCTGCCGACCCGGGGGCCGCCTCAAGGCGACCCTGCGCCCCTACCAGGAAGAGGGCCTGGCCTGGCTGCACCTCCTCACACGGCTGGGTCTTGGCGGTTGCCTGGCCGACGACATGGGCCTGGGCAAGACCCTTCAGGCGCTGGCCCTGCTGCTGGCGCTGAAGGAAGAGGACGTCTCCGGTCGGGGGCCGGGTGCCGGCCCCTCGCTCCTGGTCTTGCCGGCCTCGCTGCTGGCCAACTGGCGCCGCGAGCTCGAGCGGTTCACGCCGTCGTTGCGCGCCTGCTTCGTCCATCCGGCCGAGGCAACCGGCGACGCCCTCGCCGCGTGGGCGGCCGACCCGCCAGGGGCCCTGGCCGAAGTGGACCTCGTGGTCACGAGCTACGGCATGCTGCTGCGGCAGCCGTGGCTGCAAGAGGTGTCGTGGCGGCTGGTCATTCTCGACGAGGCTCAGGCCATCAAGAACCCGGGCACCCGCCAGGCCCGGGCGGTGAAGGCCCTGAAGAGCCGGGCGCGGCTGGCGCTGACCGGCACCCCGGTGGAGAATAGGGTCTCCGACCTGTGGTCGCTCTTCGACTTCCTCTGCCCGGGTCTCCTGGGCAGCCCCAAACGATTCCGGAGCTTCGTCCAGGAGTTGGAGCGCCGCGAGGAGGGCGGCTACGGCCCCCTGCGTCGGCTCGTGGCCCCCTACATCCTGCGGCGC
>JACRCS010000751.1 GCA_016218905.1 Deltaproteobacteria bacterium | reverse complement strand
GAGTCCGCGAGTCAAGAAGATGCAGGGAACGGAGCGCATCTGGGAGGCCCGTGCCAGCCGCTCGCTGCGGATGACGTTCGAGATTCAAGAGGACTGCATCCTTCTGCGCAACGTCGGAGCCCACGATGCGGCGCTGAAGAACCCATAGCAGGCTGCTGACGAAGCAGCCTGCGTGCGCCTCAGGAAGGGGGCGCCGAATCGCGAGCTTGAAAAGCGCAGCGATTCGTGAGGGTCCGAAGGGGCCACCCCCGAAAACCCGCCGCGGAGAAACCCCAGGAAGGGGTTCTTCAGCGGCCTGATAGAGACACGCTTCCTGCGCGAACGAGACTCCGTCTCTCCCTCCGCGACTCGAGAACCTGCCCAAACGGTGCTGGATCAGCCACTCGGACTGCTTGCGTGGCTTGGAGCCCCGCGCTGTGATAACGCGCATCCTGTCTCGCTTTATCGGCCCCTGCCGGCGATCCTTGCGCGGCTGAATGCAAGCCGGAACATGCGGTCGCGCGGATCACGACAGAACCTGGGCGTTCGGAGGGCTCAATCCCGTCCGCCGGGCCCGCTCGCGCAGGACCCACGGCACGAGCCCAAAGGTCTCTCCATTCGGGGCACGGCGCAGTCGGCGGAGCCGATCCAGGCAGGTGGCGCCGGCCAAGCGGAGGCGGCATTGCCCACATTCATGGAACCGTCAGTCTGTGGCCACGAACTCGTAACAATCGGGCCGTATACTTTGAACCATCGAAGCGAACGCCGCAAAGCACGCCTGCACACAAGGAGAAGCATGATGAAGAGAACCCTGATCGTCGCTCTTGTCCTCTCGTCCCTGGGAGCTACCCCGGCCCTGGCCCAACGGAAGATGGTTCAGGTGAAGGGCTCCGACACCCTGGTCAACCTCTCCCAGGCCTGGGCCGAGGCGTTCACGGACAAGACCGGGAAGTTCGTGGCCATCACGGGCGGCGGGTCGGGCACCGGCATCGCCGCGCTGATCGACGGCAAGGCCGATGTGGCCAACTCGTCCCGGGACATCGCGCCGAAGGAGATCGAGCTGGCCAAGAAGAAGGGCGTGACCCCAGTGGAGATCGCCGTCGCCGTCGACGGGCTCTCGGTGATCGTGAACCACGGCAACCCTGTCAAGGCCCTGAAGCCCGAGGACATCGGCAAGATGTTCCGCGGCGAGATCACGAACTGGAAGCAGGTCGGCGGGAAGGACGCGCCCGTCACGCTCTATGGCCGCCAGCCCAACTCCGGCACCTACGTCTTCTTCCAGGAGCACGTGCTCGGCAAGAAGGACTACTCGACCAAGATGAACCAGATGAACGGCAACGCCCAGATCATCGAGGCCGTGGCCAAGGACGCCTCGGCCGTCGGGTACGTGGGCGTGGGGTACGTGGTCGGGGAGAACGGCAAGGTAATGCTCGGCATCAAGCCCCTCGACATCATCGCGAAGGACGGCAAGACGGTAAGTCCCCTGGACAAACCGGCGGTGAAGTCCGGCAAGTACCCCCTGGCGCGAACCCTCTACCAGTACACCAACGGCAAGCCCACGGGGGACACTCTGGCGCTTATCAAGTTCGAGCTCTCTCCCGAGGGACAGAAGATGGCCGAGAAGGAGGGCTTCGACACGATCGGCGGCGATCTGGTGAAGAAGAACGGGGCGGCGCTGCAGTAGAGGTGCCTTCGGCAGGGAGCCTCGTGAGGGGCCGCGCTGCGGCCCCTCACTGTTTTTCGGAGCCGCTCTGCCGCGCATCAAGTTCGACAAGCCTTCACCCCCCGATCACATCCTCGCAACGTCCGCGCGCTACCCTCTTCTCCGACCTGGAAAGCGGCACACGGGCACCAACGGTACCACGAGACACACAAGGAGAGACGCGATGTCGAAGACGCCGAACGCTGGGAGCCTGAATCCACTCACCCCCGTACCGACCCCCACATACTGCCCCTTCGGCGCCTCTCCCTTCGGCGTGGCCTGCGGACGGCTCCGCCGCCACACCGAGCCGCTCGGCGCTCAGGACGCGAAGTGCCCCGCCGAGCTCCAAGACGACAGCATCGGAGACCTGGTCCGGCTCCTCTCCCGGAGCCGGCCGAGCTACCGCCGCAACGACCTCTGTCTTTGGTCGAAGTAGGGCGATGGGCCCGTCCCTGAACCTGGTGCAGAGCGGGCGGACGACGACGACCTCCGAGTCCGTGGAGGCGCTCCTCAGGGCGGGCGCCGGCGCGCTGCCCTTCGACTCGGGCGATGTGACCGCCGGCTCCGAGACCGAGCTCCAGGCCGCCGTGGTCGGGTCGCGCGGAGACGTCGACCTCCCGCTGACCGTCGAGAATTCGGCGTTTGTGGCCAACCTGCTCCGCCGAGCCTCGTCTGGAGACTCTTCCCCCCGGGTGGTCGCGGGGCTGGAGCGGTTTTGGGGGGAGAACGCGGAAGGGGTCTGGGAGAATAGCTGGGTGCGCTTCCCCCGGCGCCTGCTCGGGAGCTTCGGGGGAGGACCTGCGGGCCGACAAGTCGGACCCTGCCAGCGGCCGGTGGAGCGACTCCGATCGGTTCCTCATCGAGTGCGGCGGCAAGGTGGTCCTCCGCGTGCCTGTGAGCTACCTCCTCAAGCTCTCCCTGGCCCACGCTGTGGACGACGAAGGGCCTTGGCCCGAGCCGGTGCGGCGCGAGGGCAGGCGCCTGCTCGGGCACTTCCTGAGCGACAACACCTCCCCGGAGACCTCCTCCTTCCACGTGGTGCCCCTCGGAACCGGACGGGCGGCGGGCTTCGGCCTGGCGAAGGAGACCGCCCAGCGCTTCCTTCTCACCCAGCTCCAGCGCCGCCTCTCGGACTCGGCGGGCGCCTCGGTCGCGGGCCGGATCAAGTCCACGAGCCAGCTTTTCGAGCGGGTCAGCAAGGCGCTCCTGTGCCTCCTGATCGCGGCCCTGCTGGGCGCCATCGCGATCGGCGTGGGGCAGGCCTTCTTGGACCTGCGGTTCGTCTGGCGCCTGGGCGTGCACGAAGGGTTCCGGCAGATCCTGGTGGACTCCCTGACCATCCTCGCCGTGGTGGAGGTCTTCCGGACGGCCATGGCCTACTTCGTCGAGGGCCGCGTGAAGGTCACCTACATCATCGACACGGTCCTCGTAACCGTGCTGACTGAGGTCCTGGCCTTCTGGTTCAAGGACATGGACACCGCGCGCATCGCCATGGTCATCGCGCTGGTGCTCTCGCTGACCCTCGTTCGGATCCTGGCAATCCACTTCTCTCCGAACCGCGCCGAGGTCGCGGACGGACTCTGAACTGACGAAAGAGAAGTATCTCCCCGGCGGGTCCCTTCCGCCACGCCATCCTTCGTGCCCTTTGTCTTGTCGTGAATGACCTCGGTCAGCGTTTATCCTTCCCCACCGCCGCCTCGATCTGCCCGCAGAGGGTCTTGAGAATCTTGACCCGCGCGTAGTTCTTGTCGTTGGCCTCCACCAGCGTCCAGGGGGCGATCTCGGTGCTCGTGCGGTCGATCATGTCGCACACCGCGAGCTCGTAGTCGTCCCACTTGTCGCGATTTCGCCAGTCCTCGTCTGTGATCTTGAAGCGCTTGAAGCCGATCTTCTCCCGCTCCTGGAAGCGCTTGAGCTGCTCCTCCTTGCTGATCGCGAGCCAGAACTTCACCACGACCGTGTCGTGGCGGACGAGTTGCTCCTCGAAGTCGTTGATCTCGCCG
>JACRCS010000721.1 GCA_016218905.1 Deltaproteobacteria bacterium | reverse complement strand
TTCCGGCGTTCCCCGGCTACCGCCTCGATGAGCCCGTAGATGCGCCCGAGGGCGAGGGCGCCGTCGTCGCGCATGACGACGTTCGTCCCCACCTTCACGACGACGCGGCGGGCGGCCGCGACACGGGCCCTGGCCTCGTCTAGCCGGACGTCACGAAACGCGCTCTCGGGACTCACGAGCGGAATGGTAGCCCCCGGCCGGTTGGCCGGGGGCCAGGCCTCGCGCCACCTCCCGGCCTCCCCTTCCGGCCTAGAATCCCCAGGGGCGCCGTGGCGCCCGAATCCGTCAGGAGGAAGAGATGAAGATCCTGATCGCCGACGCCTTCGACGACTCGCTCCCCGGCCGCCTCACGCCGTTCGGAGAGGTCACGCAGGATGCGGCGAAGATCTCCGAGGCCGAGGTCCTGCTCGTCCGGTCGAAGACGAAGGTCACGAAGGAGTACCTCGAGGGCGCCCCGAATCTGAAGCTCATCATCCGCGGGGGCGTGGGCCTCGACAACATCGACGTCGAGACGGCTCGCGGGAGGGGCATCGAGGTCAAGAACACGCCGCGCGCCTCTTCCGTCGCCGTCGCAGAGCTGACGATGGCTCTCATGCTCGCCGTCCCCAACCGGATCATCGAGGGGCACAACGGCATCAAGGAAGGGAAGTTCCTGAAGAAGGAGCTGAAGCGGACCGAGCTCTACGGCAAGACGCTCGGCCTCCTCGGCGCCGGCCTCATCGGCACCGAGGTCGCCCGCCGCGCCATCGCCTTCGGGATGCGCGTCGTCGCCCACGACCACTACATCTCGAACCACGCCCTGGCCGAGATGGTCGAGGACGACGACGAGCTCTTCGCCCTCTCCGACTTCATCTCGATCCACCTGCCGCTCACCCCCGAGACCAAGGGCATGATCGACAGGCACGCGATCGCGAAGATGAAGGACGGCGTCATCATCCTGAATACCGCGCGCGGAAAGGTCGTCGTCGAGGAGGACCTCGCCGAGGCCCTCAAGAGCGGGAAGGTCCGCGCCTACGCGACGGACGTCTTCTACAGCGACCCGCCCGACCCGTCCTGCCCGCTCCTCACCGCCCCGAACGTCGTCATGACGCCGCACATCGGCGGCTCCTCGAAGGAAAACCTCCTCAGGATCGGGGACAACGTCATCGACATCCTGAAGAAGTGGAAGCGCTGACGGCGAGCCTGGTTCGAAGACTCCTGGTCGGGACGGCGGCCCTCCTCGGGGCCGCCGTCGCCGTTTAGGCGCCGCCCCGCCTCGTCGTCGAGTCGCCTCCCGCTCTCGCGGCCTACGCCCGGGAAGTGGAACGGCTCGACCCGACGGCCTTTCTCCCGGCGATGGAGCTGACGGGCCTCTGGGACCCGGGTGACGTGCGGGTCCTCGTCACCCCGGAGGGGAGCCCTCTCGCCCGCCGCGCCCCCTCGTGGGCCGTCGCCTACGCCGACCCGCCCGCGGGAGTGGTCGTCCTGATCCCGACACGGACCCCGGTCTGGCCGGACGACGGCCTGCCCGACGTCGTGCGGCACGAAGTGGCCCACATTCTGACGTTCCGGGCCGCCGGAGGCCGGATGGTGCCCCGCTGGTTCGACGAGGGGCTCGCGATGGCCGCCGGGCGCGAGCGGGTGATCGAGGACGACTTTCGCGAGGCGCTGGCGATCCTGACCGGACCGCGCCTGAGGTTCGCTCAGGTCGACGGGCTCTTCCGGGGCGGCCGGAGCGACGCGAATCGCGCCTACTCGCTCTCCTCGGCGTTCTTCGGCGACCTCCTCGCACGCCACGGTTCCGCCTTCCCGTCGCGCGTCCTGCGCCGGATGTCCGGAGGCGAGGCTTTCGAGGAGGCGTTCCGAAGCTCCACAGGCCTCGCCTTTCGCGACGAGACGGGAACCTTCTGGACGTCGCGCCGCAGTCTCGAGCGGTGGCTGCCGCTCCTGACGTCGACGGCCGCCGTCTGGCTCGGAATCGTCCTCCTGTCGGCCTGGGCCGTACGTGTCGTCAGGGCGAGGAGCGCCGCGCGCCTCGCGACCTGGGAAGCCGAGGAGCGAGCCGCGCTACAGGATGAACCGCTCGAGTCCCGCCTTGCGGAGGACGGCGACGACGTCGGTACGGAGGGGGATGAGGACCGGAAGAAGGTCGAGGACCCGCCTCTCGTCCACTGAGGGGTCGAGCGACGTCAGCGTCACGTCGCCCCGGTCGAAGGCGAGCGCCGGATTCTCCTTCCCCTGCGTGAGCCGGCCGGCGAGCTTCGATGGGCACGAGATGAGGACCTGGGCCGCGAAGCCCTTCGGCGCCGCCCCCCAGCTCCAGGTCACGTGAACGCCCTTCGCGCGGAGCTTCGCGTTCGCCGGTGCCAGGTTCAGGATGAGCTTCAGGTCGGGAAAGACCCCGCGGCCGGAGATGCCGAGAGCCGCCATCTTCGCCCCGGCCACCTGGTGGTGGGCGACGAAGTCGAGCAGGACGTCGAAGTACTCGCGGAACTCGGCGGCGGGGTCGGCGACGACGGCTCGCTTCATGGCTTCATCATCTCCCGTCCAGGAGCAGCCAGCTCCAGTTCAGCACGACGGCGAGGACCACGCCGGCGCGGAGCACGACCGGCAGCGTCCGCGGCTCGGGCACGCCACGCCCTGACAGCGCCAGGCCGAGCGCGACGACCCCCCCGGCGACGAACGCGAGCGCCGCTACCGAAAAGAGCGGGTTTGCCAGGAACGCCGCGGGAAGGTCGAGCCGGGCGAGCAGGAGCGTCGCCCGCCCGCTCCCGCACGCCGGGCACGGGACGTTCGTGAGCCACTTCACGGGGCAGGGCGGGAGGACCGACGCGGACCGGGCGAGGAAGCCCGGCACGGCCAGGGCGAGAAAGGCGGCCGACGCGGCGGCCGCTCCCCAGAGGAAGCCGAGCTGGACGGAGGGCGCCCACCGCGGTGCGCCCTCCGCTTCCTCGCCGGATCCGATCACGCCGTCAGGACTTCCCGAATGCGGCCACGAGGCCGCCGACGACGAGCCCGACGACGACCGCGATGCAGACGCAGCAAAGAAGGAGCGGGATCAGGACTCCCGCGATCGCCTTCCCCTGCGTCGTACGGTGCATCCGGACCGTCCCCATCACCAGCAGGATCAGGTTCCAGACGAGGGCGGCGAGTCCTCCGACGAAAGGGATTACGTTCGCCAGCTGAGAGACCGAGGCGTACGAGACGGCGCGGAACGTCCCCTCGAAACCCGACGTCGAGTCCTTCGTGGCTCCCACGACCATGAAGCTGACGTGGTAGATCCCCGCTCCGATGAAGAGCCCGAGGAGGACGAAGATCGGGGCGAGGCCGACCTGGATCAGGAGCATCCCGGCGTTCGTCGCCACAGCGCTCCCGAGCTTCTCCTTCATCTCCGGCGGCAGGAATGCCGTCCACGCCTGCCCGAAGAGGCCGCTCCAGACACTGGAAACGGCGATGCCGATCCAGGAGACGAGGATCGCGAAGATGAGCGGCTCGGCGTAATCGCCCTTCTCCTTCGTCCGCTGCCAAGCGTCCGCAGGGTTGGTGATGAAGAGCTTGATCGTCTCGAGGAAGGCGTTGAAGAAGCCCAGCTCCGTGCGTCGCTCCCACGGGAGCCCGTCCTGCCGGGCGCCGCCGTAAGGCGGAGGCGGAGGAGGCGGCAGAGGAGGCGTGGGCGGTGGAGGAATGCCCGGGATGTCGCTCGACATACGTCTCTCCTTTGGGGTCAGGTCTTGATTTTCTATTCTACGATCCGCCCGCGCCTATTCCGCGAGACGGTGGATCTCGTCGTTCTCCACGATCCGCACGCCCCTGAGCCCGCCGTTCGCCACTGCGACCATCGCGGCGGCGACCGCTTCGGCCGGGACCGGCTTCCACCTCGCGAGCGGCCCGGCCATCGCCCACGAGAAGAAGCTCGTGGCGACGATTGCCGCCCGCTCGGCCGGTCGGCTCTCCGACCGCTCCCCCACGAGCAGCGACGGCCGGAAGAGCGCGACTCCGTCGAAGCCGACGGCCTGCACCGCTTCCTCGGCCTCGCCCTTCGTCCGGTTGTAGAAGACCTTCGACCGCGGGTCGGCCCCGAGGGCGCTCACGAGAAGGAACCGCTTTGCGCCGGCCCGCCGAGCGAGCCGCGCGAAAGCGACCACGGCCTCGACGTCCACCGCACGAAATGCGGATTTGGAGCCCGCTTTGGCGATCGTCGTCCCGAGCGCGCAGAACGCCGTAGCCACCTTCGGCACCTCGATCTGCCCGAGCGTCCCGAAGTCCGCGACGACCTCCGTCAGCCGCCCGCGCGCGCGACCCGACGCCCGGCGAACGACGGCCACCACTTCCGGCCCCCCCTCGTCCTCCAGGAGCCGCCGGACGAGCGCGCTCCCCACCAACCCGCTCGCCCCCGCGACGAGGACTGGGGTCAGGTCTTGATTTTCCATTTTAGAGACTCAGTGGCGGCCGCGCGGTAGACGTCGAAGTCCCGCGGACCGAATGTCACGACCTTCACGAGGTGGACGCTCTTTGCCGTCAGGAGAAAGGCGCATATCTCGCGGAGGGCGATCCGGCTGGCGCGCTCGATCGGGAAGCCGTAGATCCCCGTAGAGATGGACGGGAAGGCGACGCTGGCGAGCCCCGCCTCCTCGGCGAGTCGGAGGGACTCCCGATAGCAGCTCGCCAGGACCTCGTCCTCCCCCATCGTGCCACCACGCCAGACCGGTCCCGCCGTGTGGATGACGTACCGCGCAGGCAGGCGGTATCCCTTCGTCATCCGAGCCTGCCCCGGCGGGCAGCCGCCGAGCCCGGCGCACTCCTCGACGAGCCCCGGGCCGGCCGCCGCGTGGATCGCCCCGTCGACGCCCCCGCCCCCCAGAAGCGAGGGGTTCGCGGCGTTCACGATGGCGTCCAACGCCTCGAGCGTGATGTCGCCCCGGACGACGACGAGCCCACGCTCCTCGCCGTCGACCTCTCCCGAGGACCCGGGCCCGGGCCCCATCAGGCCTTCTCGACGACCGCCGCCAGCTTCGCGTCCCCGGTGGCGAGGCCCTCGCCCCGCCGGACCAGGACCGAGGCCTGCGCGATGCCAACCCCGAGGAGTCCGGCGATCGCGGCGAGCGGAGCGCGGGAGCGAGATCGCAACGCCCAGGCGAGGAGCGCCCGGTCGACGAGATGCTTCCGCGGGGCCCCGGCCATCTCCTCGAGTGAGACCTTTCGCGCGACCGCGAAGGACGACGCGACGTCATCCGGGGTCCGCGTCACAGGCTCGCGCTGGACGCGCGGCACCTCTTTCGTCGCGGTCTTGAGGTTTGCCCTGCGGCCCACTTCCCGCGCGAAGCCTTCGGATCCGAGGAAGACCTGCCCGCGGAGCTGGCTCCAAGGGTCGTACCCCGAGCCCTTTCCGTCCGCCACGAAGGCGGCGTACCGTCGACGCGCCTCCGCCGGCCTCCGCCCGAATTGCTCGATCGTCCAGCCGGTCTCGAGCCACTCTGGAGCCTCGGCGAGACCGGCCGTGGCCTTGTAGCTCGACCACGGCCAGGACGCCGCCGAACGGGAGAAACCCACCCTCACGGGATTCAGGACGACATAGCGCGCCACTTCGAGAAAGTGCGCCTCCCTCTCGACGAGGATCGCCTTGAAGCGCCCTTCGAAGAGGTGCCCCGTCCGGCCATGACGCCTGTTGAAGCGCTGCGTCGTGATGCCGTTCAGGTCGCGCATCCCCCGCGAAAGGGTCGGTTCGGGTGTCTCGACGAAGAGGTGGTAGTGGTTCCCCATCAGGACGTAGGCGTGCAGGCGCCAGCCATACACGGAGACCGTTCGCCCGAGGACGGAGAGGAACTCCTCCCGGTCGACGTCGTCGCGGAACACGTCGCCGCGTTCGTTGCCTCGCGCGGTGACGTGCCAGAGGGCGCCTGGGTGCTCGAGTCGGAGGGGACGTGCCATGCGCCGATTCTACAATAGAAAATCAAGACCTGACCCCGATCTCCGGAGCAGGGTTTCGAGCTCGACGGGGACAGAGGTGAAGCGGAGGCGCGTCAGGCCGGCGGAGCCGTCGGGAACCGGGATGGCCTTGGCGTAGAGGTCGCCCGGGAGGAAGCCGGCGTCGCCGACGATGCGGAGCTTGAGGTCGGAGAGGGCTTCGACGGTGGCCTCGGACCGGAGGGTCGCTCCGGATGTCGAGAGGGCGACGATCTCAGCCGGCTCCTCGTCACGCCCGACACGCTTCCCCTCCAGGACGGTGAAAACGGCCTTGAGCGGCGGTTCCACCGGCCACAGCATCTCCGTCCGGCGCTCGAGCCGGATTCCGGGGGACTCGTCGAGGCCGAGAAGGTCGTGGACGCGGATCGGCTCTGGAAAGCCCTTTGCCCGGACGGAGAGCGAGCCGCCCGTGAAGACACCCTCTCCCGCCTCTCCGAGCGTTCGCGCGGAGATGAGGATCTGCCCCCCGCAGGTGTAACTCTCGATGCGCGCGGTCAGGTTCACGTGTCCCCCGACGGCGCCGTACTTGGCCCTCTTCTCCGACCCGATGTTCCCCACGACGACCTCTCCGGTGTGAACCGCGATCCCCATCTCGACGGCCGGAAGCCCTTCGTCGAGGTTCTGTCGATTGACGCGCTCCATTCCCTTCTGCATCGCGAGGGCGCAGGCGACCGCACGCCTCGCGTCATCCGCCCGGGCCACGGGCGCCCCGAAGAAGCCGAGGACCGAATCGCCGATGAACTCGTCGATCGTCCCGTCGTAGGCGAGGATGACCTCGGCCATCGTCCCGAGATAGTTGTTGATGACCCTCACGACCTGCTCCGGCGCGAGCCGTTCGGCCATCGCCGAGAAGCCCCTCAGGTCGGACATGAGCATCGTCACCTTCCGCTTCTCGCCTCCGAGCCTCAGGCCGTCGGGCGACTCGAGGATCTCCGCCACGACCGCGTCGGACAGGTATCGGCCGAACGTCTCCTGGATGAAGCGGTTCCTCACCTTGAGCTGCTCGGCCAGCGCCTCGATCTCGGCGACGTGCGCGGCGACGACGTCGTGAAGCCGCTTGGCCGCGAGCGAGGACTTCAGCCGCGCCCGGAGCAGCACGGGGTCGAACGGCTTGGGAAGGTAGTCGGCGGCCCCCATCTCGATGCAGCGGACGACGTTCTCCATCTCTTCGAGCGCCGAGACGACGATCACCGGCAAGGACCGGAGGCGGCCGTCCTCCTTCATCGTGCGAAGGACCTCGAAGCCGTCCATGACCGGCATGACGAGGTCGAGAAGGACGACGTCGAATTCGCCGGTCCGGAGCACCCGCAGCGCGTCGCGTCCGTTGCACGCCACGCCCGACGCGTAGCCCTGCGCCTCGAGGCTGCCGACGAGGATCGCCCGGTTCACGGGGTCGTCGTCGACGACGAGGACCGTTCCCGCGTGAGCCGTCAGGACATCCTCCGCTCGACCATTCGTACCTCCGCGTCCGAGAAGGCGACAGTCAGGTCAGAACGACTGCGGCACGCCTGTCGCGTGTCCTGTCGAGGAGATTCTAGGCCGTTGATCGCGGCAAGGGGCGGCGCACGCATCTCCCCCATCCGTCGGATAATCGAAGGTTGGACGGACCCGGACGATGCACATGGTCGACGCCCTCCTCTCGCCCGCCGTGGGCGCCACGCTCTGGGCGGCCTCAGCCGCCGTCGTGACGCGTGCGTCCCGCCGGCTCGCGGACGGAATGGAAGAACGGCTGGCACCGCTCATGGGGATGACGGGAGCCTTCGTTTTCGCGGCGCAGATGGTGAACTTCGCGATCCCGGGCACAGGCTCGAGCGGGCACCTCGGCGGCGGGCTCCTCCTCACCCTCCTCCTCGGGCCGCAGGCCGCCGTCGTCGTCATGACGTCGGTCCTCCTCGTCCAGGCGCTCCTTTTCGCCGACGGCGGCCTACTGGCGCTGGGAGCGAACGTCTGGAACCTCGGCGTTCTTCCGGCGTTCGTCGCCGTACCGCTCGTCGCCCGACCTCTTCTGCGGCGCGGCCACGAGGCGACGGGCATCGTTCTCGGCGCCGTCTTCGCCCACCAGCTCGGAGCCGTCGGCGTCGTCGCCCAAACCGCCTCCTCGGGCATCACGGCGCTCCCGCTTCTTCCATTCCTCACCGCGATGCTCCCGATCCACCTCGCGATTGGCCTCATCGAGGGGTTCGCGACGCTCGCCGTCTGGCGCGTCCTCGGCGATCGGCGTCCCGAGACCCGATCCTCACGCGCCCCTGTTTGCGCCGGCTCCGGGGGCGGTCTGCTCGCGGCCCTCCTCTTCGCTTCCGTCCTAACGGGCGGCGTCCTCTCGTGGCTCGCCTCCGAGAAGCCCGACGGCCTCGAGTGGTCCGTCGCGCGCGCCGCCTCCGCCGAGCCGGCCGCCGAGGGGAGGCTCTACGCTTTCCTCGCGAAGGCGCAGAAGAAGCTCGCCGCCTTCCCCGACTATGCCCCGCGCGGCGCGGCGCCGTCGCGGCCCTCGACCTCCGCCGCGGGGCTCGTCGGCACCGCCGCCACCCTCGGCCTCATCGCGGGCGCGGCGCTCCTCCTCCGCCGTTTCGGGCCGCGGAGATGAAAGGTCCCGGCGCGAGCCTCGCGGCTCTGCGCGACCTCGATGCCCTCTCCGCACGCGATCTCCCCCTCGCCCGTCTCGACCCGCGTGCCCCGCTCCTCGTCACGCTCCTCCTCTCCGTCCTCGTGGCATCCTTCCCACGGGGCGAGGTCCTCGCGCTCGTCCCGTTCCTTCTCTGGCCCGCCACGATCGCGAGCCTGGCGGCCGTCCCGGTCCGCCCGTTCTTCCGTGCGCTCCTCGTCCCCCTCCCGTTCGTCCTCCTCGCGGCCCTCCCGGCGCTCTTCGTCGAATCGGGGCCGGCGGGGCGCGCGATCGCCGCATCCATCCTTCTCCGCTTTCTCCTCACCGTGACCTCGACCCTTCTCCTCCCCGCCGTCTGGGGCATCCCGGCGCTCGCGTGGGCGATGCAGAAGCTCGGCGCACCGGCCGTCCTCGTCACGCAGCTCCTCGTCCTGTGGCGCTACCTCTTCGTTCTCGGCGAGGAAGCGGTAAGGATGGACCGCGCACGGACGATGCGCAGCTTCGGCCGGCGCGGCCGCGAGCTGGCCCTCGCGGGGCCGTTCCTCGGGACGCTCCTCCTGCGAAGCCAGGACCGGGCCGAGCGGATCGACCGCGCCCTGCGGGCGCGCGCTTTCACCGGGAGCTTCCCCGCCCTCCGTCCCTGGCGCTTCGGCGCCGTCGGGGCGTCCTTCCTCCTCTTCTGGACGGCGGCCCTCGCCTTCTTCCGCGTCGTCAACGTCCCCGAGGCGCTCGGGCGGCTCCTCGCCGGCGGCGCATGAGCCACCACCTCGTCGAGGCCGAGGGCCTGCGCCACGCCTGGCCCGACGGCACCGTCGCGCTCGACGGCGTCACGTTCCGGATCACGCACGGCGAGTCGGGCGGCATCGTCGGCGCCACAGGCGCCGGAAAGTCGACCCTGCTCCTTCACCTTTGCGGGGCGCTCGTCCCGCGCGAGGGACGGGTCCGCGTGGGCGACGTGCCCGTGACGAAGACGACGCTCGAGACGATTCGCCGCGCGGTCGGAACGGTCTTTCAGGATCCCGACGACCAGCTCTTTCTCCCGAC
>JACRCS010000720.1 GCA_016218905.1 Deltaproteobacteria bacterium | reverse complement strand
GACGCGCTCTACGACGAGCTTCGAGGCAGCGCGGAGAACCTCCGGAACGTGAGCCAGAAGATCGACCAGGGGCAGGGAACGCTCGGGAAGCTCGTAAACGACACCGCCGTGCACGACAACCTGAACACCGCGCTCGAGGGCTTCAACGACCTCCTGACGGCCACGAACCGCTTCCAGTTCGAGGTCGGCTACCGCGGCGAGTTCCTGCACGACTTGGGAGAGGCGAAGCACTACTTCGACCTGGAGATCCGCCCGCGGCAGGACCGGTTCTACTATCTTGCCCTGGTCGACGATCCCCGCGGGTCCGAGGACATCACGAAGACCGTGCGGACGGTGGACGGCGTCTCGACCACCGAAAAGAAGATCGTAACCAGGGACAAGATGAAGTTCTCCCTGCAGGTCGGGAAGCGCTTCTCTTTCCTGACGCTCCGCGGGGGACTCTTCGAGTCGTCGGGCGGAGTCGGGGCGGACGTGCACCTCTTGTCCGACCGCCTGCGCCTGAGCACCGAACTCTTCGACTTCTCGCGCGAGGAGGGTCCGCCGCACCTCAAGCTCTCGGCCCGGTGGAACTTTTGGAAGCACCTCTTCCTCACCGCCGGCCTCGACGACTTCTTGGACAAGGACCGCTCGGATGTCTTCTTCGGGGCCGGCATCCGCTTCGTCGACGACGACCTGAAGTATCTGCTCTCGCCCGCGGCCGGGCTCGCGAAGTAGAGGCAGGTTGAGGGAAGAGCAGGTTGATGTTGAGGGAAGAGCAGGTTGAGGTTGAGGGGGCGACCGCATTTTTCTTGACCTTAACCTTAACCTCAGCCTGATTTTCCTGGTTTTCAACTAACCATCGAGAGGAGGACGCTCATGGGAAGGATTCAGAGGGCGATCGTCAGCGTTTCGGATAAGACCGGGGTCGTGGCGTTCGCGCAGGGGCTGGCCGAGCGTGGCGTCGAGGTCCTCTCGACCGGGGGAACCGCGAAGGCGCTCCTCGAAGCGGGGGTGCCGGTGGTGGAAGTGAGCGCCCACACGGGCTTTCCCGAGATGCTCGACGGGCGCGTGAAGACGCTCCACCCCAAGATCCACGGAGGCATCCTCGGCCTGCGGGACCGGCCCGAGCACCTGGCCCAGATGAAGCAGCACGGGATCGAGCCGATCGACCTCGTGGCCGTCAACCTCTACCCCTTCGAGAAGACGGTTGCCCAGGCGGGCTGCACGCTCAACGAGGCGGTGGAGCAGATCGACATCGGGGGCCCCAGCCTCATTCGTGCGGCCGCCAAGAACTACCGGTTCGTCACGGTCATCGTCGATCCGGCGGACTACCAGCGGGTACTGTCGGAGATAGACCGGTGCGGAGGCGAAGTGAGCCCGGAGCTCAACTTCGAGTTCTCGATCAAGGCGTTCGGCCGCACCTCTCAGTACGACGCGGCCATCGCCGGCTGGCTGAAGGGCAGAGGCGCATGAAGGTCCTGGTGGTCGGCGGGGGCGGGCGGGAGCACGCCCTCGTCTGGAAGCTCGCTCAGAGCCCGAGGGTCTCGCGCCTCTACGCGGCCCCCGGGAATGCGGGGACGGAGTCCCTTGCGACGAACGTGCCCATCGAGGCCGAGGACGTGCCCGCGCTGGTCCGGTTCGCCGAATCGGAAGGGATCGGCCTGACCGTCGTGGGGCCCGAGGCACCCCTCGTCCTGGGGATCGCCGACCGCTTCTCGGAGCGGGGCCTGCGGGTCTTCGGCCCGACCGCCGCCGCGGCTCGACTGGAGGGCTCCAAGGCCTTCTCCAAGGCGATGATGGAGAAGTTCGGGATCCCGACCGCCGCCGGCCGGACCTTCACGGACCCGGAGGCGGCGAAGCGGTTCCTGCGCGAAGTGGGCGCGCCGGTCGTCGTGAAGGCGGACGGGCTCGCCGCCGGGAAGGGCGTGGTCGTCGCCCTGTCGTTGGCCGAGGCGGAGGGGGCGCTCGACGAGATGCTGGTGCGGGGCGCGTTCGGGACCGCGGGACGGACCGTGCTCGTCGAGGAGTACCTGGAGGGCGAGGAGGCGAGCTTCCTCGCCTTCTGCGACGGCAAGAACGTCCTCCCGATGGCGACGAGCCAGGACCACAAACGCGTCGGCGACGGGGACAGCGGCCCGAACACCGGCGGGATGGGAGCCTACAGCCCGGCGCCCGTGGTGACCGGGGAGCTCTTCGACGAGGTCCTGGCGCGGGTCTTCCGGCCGCTCGTCGAGGGCATGGCCGCGGAGGGCACCCCCTACGTGGGCGTCCTCTACGCGGGTCTGATGATCCGAGACGGGAAGCCCAAGGTCCTGGAGTTCAACTGCCGCTTCGGCGACCCCGAGTGCCAGCCCATCGTGAGCCGGATGGCGTCGGACCTCCTGCCGGTCCTGGAGGCCTCCATCGACGGGACCCTCCCCGAGGGTCTGCTGCGCTGGGACGCCCGGGCCGCCGTCTGCGTGGTGCTCGCCTCCGAGGGCTATCCCGGCTCGTACCCGAAGGGAGTTCCCATCGCCGGGCTCTCCGATGCGGCCGAAGTGCAGGAGGTGGTCGTCTTTCACGCCGGGACCCGCCGCGAGGCCGGACGCGTGGTAACGAGCGGCGGCCGCGTCCTGGGCGTCACCGCCCTCGGCGACGGCATCGAGGCCGCCACGCGGCGGGCGTACGAGGCCGTCGGCCGGATCTCCTGGCCGGGTATGCACTACCGCAGGGACATCGCCGCCAGGGCCTTGGGGAGGGTCTGAAGAATGGGAACAGACGCGAAGGTTCTCATCTTGATGGGCAGCGACTCGGATCTGCGGGTGCTCCGGGAGGCGTCCGGCTTCCTCGAGCAGATGGCCGTCGCCTACGAGATGAGGGTCAGCTCGGCGCACCGCAGCCCGGAGCGCACGCGCACGCTCGTCATCGAAGCGGAGCGGTCGGGCGTCCAGGTCTTCGTCTGCGCCGCCGGCATGGCCGCGCACCTGGCTGGCGCGGTGGCGGCGCTGACGACTCGGCCGGTGATCGGGGTGCCCGTCGACGCCTCGCCCTTCGGCGGCATGGACGCGCTCCTCTCCACGGTCCAGATGCCGCCAGGCATTCCGGTCGCCACGGTGGCCGTGGGCAAGCCGGGTGCGCGCAACGCCGCCATCCTCGCCTGCCAGATCCTCGCCCTCTCCGACCCGGACCTGGCGCAGCGGCTTAGGGGGTTGCGGGCCGAGATGGCGCGGGGGGTGGAGGAGCGCGACGCAGCTCTCCAGAAGGAGATCGGGCCCGCGTGAAGTCCGCTCGCCTTTGCCGCGTGGACTGTGATATATAGGCGTCTCTTTTTCCACTGCCCCACTCTTGGGGGAACACTCGAACGGGAGGTCGTCGGAAATGAAGAAACTCGCGCTGGTAGCCCTGTCGGCCGTCTTCGCCCTCGGTCTGAGCCTCGCCCACGCGGCCGACGCGCCGAAGGGCCCCGTCAAGATCGGCAACTTCGGGAAGAAGGAAGTGGTCAGCTTCGACCACGCGAAGCACAAGGACGCGAAGTGCGACACCTGTCATCACACCAAGGCCAACGAGAAGGGCGATCACAAGTGCAGCAATTGCCATAAGGCCGAAGCCGCGGGCAAGGCTCCGAAGTTCCAGGACGCGGCCCACAAGAAGGACCAGGGCGTCTGCTACGGCTGCCACCTGGCGGCGGACGCCAAGCACAAGATGAAGTGCGCGGACTGCCACAAGAAGTAGGAGCTCCGCAGGAAACCGCAATGAAAAGGTGGCCCCCGGGCCGCCTTTTCTCGTCTCCCGAGCCGGGCCGCCGCGCCGGTCGGCCCTCCTCTCCCCTCCTCTCTCCGAACCTTCGAGCAATATTTGACCTGGAAGCATTCCAAGGGTACTGTGATGGGCCTTGGCTCCCCTTTTCGGCGAGCCTGCCGAGGGTTTGCGCAAAGGTCCGATCGCAGTCGACTCCACCTCGCTCGATCGCTCGCGACCGCAGCCGAACGACCATGGAAGTAGCCCGGTGAACTGCTCGAGCGAGGAGTTTTTCCTCCCTTCCGCCACAGTAGAAGAGATCGCCCGGGAGAAGGCCAAGGCCCGGGAGCTTCGGGCCACCCAGTGGTGGAAGCGCAAGCGCTCGTGCGGAATCTGCCACTACTGCGGGGAGAGCTTCCCTCCGAGAGAATTGACGATGGACCACCTCGTTCCCCTGGTTCGCGGGGGAAAGACGACCAAAACGAACGTGGTCCCCTGCTGCAAACGCTGCAACGCGACGAAGAAGTACCTTCTCCCGCTGGAGTGGCAGGAATACCTCGAACACCTCGGGAACAGCCGAGGCTGAGGCTTCCTTCCTTATCGCACCGAAAGGGGTTCGATTGTTCCGGAAAGCAAGCCCTTCCCGCATCGTCGTTCTGCACCTGCTCCTCGTCCTGGGCCTCTTCTGGGGCCCCGGGACGCTCGGGGCCGCCGAGATCTTCCACGGCGCGGATCCCTACGCGAAGCTCACCGGCCAGGTGTTCCAGAACGTGGAGAAGCGGTACGTGGACCCGAGCCGGGCGGTTCCCAAGAACCTCCTGAAGGGAGCGTTCAAGGCGCTCGAGGCCCAGAACCCGCAGGTCCTGATCAACATCGACGAGACCCGCAACGAGGCCGTGGTACGCGTCGACGACTCCGAGAAACGCTTCGACCTCGCGCCGGCCGGCCGCATGGCGGGCGCGGGCGAAGTGCTCAACGGCATCCTCTCCTACGTGGCTGCCCGGATTCCCGAGGAAGCCGACGAGGTCGACAAGCAGGACGTCTACTACGCCGGGATCAACGGCGCGCTGTCGGCGCTGGATCCGCACTCGAATGCCCTGAGCCCCAAGGTTTTCAAGGCGTTCATGGCGAGCACCCGCGGAAGCTTCGGGGGGATCGGCTTCGTCTTCGGGCTCCGGGACGGCGACGTGGCGGTCATCGCCCCCATCGAGGGCACTCCGGCGTCCCGCGCGGGCCTTCGGACCGGGGACAAGATCCTTAGCATCGACGGCGAGCCGACGATGAACATGCCTGTCGATACGGCGATGTGGAAGATGCGCGGGGACCCGGGCACCCAGGTCTCCCTCCTGATCGCCCGCGACGGCTGGAGCGAGCCGAGGGCGTTCACGTTCACCCGTGAGATGATCCACGTGGAGAGCGTGGAGAGCTACGTTCTCAACGGCGACGACGGCGCGCCGGTGGTGTACGTCAAGGTCTCACAGTTCCAGAAGGAAACGGCCGAAGACGTGCGCAAGGCCGTGCGGGACGCGGAGGCCAAGCATCGCAACCTCGCCGGCATCATCCTCGACGTGCGCAACGACCCCGGCGGTCTCCTGGACGAGGCCGTGGCGCTCGCTGACGGCTTGATGGACCACGGGACGATCGTCCACGTCCGCGGCCCCGAGGACGAGATGCGGCACACGGCCAACGGCAACTCGCCCGGCATCTCCAAGAAGCCCGTGATCCTCCTCGTCAACCAGGGCAGCGCCTCGGCCTCGGAGATCGTCGCCGGAGCCCTCAAGTCCTTCCGGGGGCTCCTCATCGGGCAGAAGACGTTCGGCAAGGGCTCGGTTCAGAAGGTCACCGGCCTCGCCGACGGGGGCGCCCTCAAGCTGACCGTGGCCCAATACCTGACGCCGGGGGACGTTTCCATCCAGTCGATCGGCGTTCAGCCCGACGTACTCACGGCTCCCGTCCAGACGGTGAAGGGCCAGCTCCGGCTCGGGCAGGCGCCGCCCCACTTCGCGGAGTCCGAGCTCGAAAACGCCTTCAAGGACTGGGGAAACGCCTCCGAGAAGCCGTGGCGGGAGATCCAGTACCTCGGCCCCGAGGTCGGCAAGGAGGAAGAAAAGCCTTACGCGGAGCTGACGCGCCCGGAGAAGATCGCCCGCATCCGGAGCGAGTTCGAAGTCCGCCTCGCCCGCCGCATCCTCACGCGCGTGGAGCCGGGGGACCCCTCCCGTACCCGGGAGCGCCTCTTCAAGGTCGCCGAACCCGTGCTGGAGGAGCTGCGGAGCGAAGAAGACGCGAAGATCGCCCGGCTCCTGGGCGAGAAGGGCGTCGACTGGACCGACGGCCGGAGCGACCCGAAACCGCGCCTCTCCGTGCGCTTCCCCAGGGACGCGCGGGTCGAGGCCGGGACGCCCGCGGAGCTCACCCTCACGGTCAAGAACGAGGGCAGCCAGCCCGTCTACCGGGTCTGGGGGCGAACCACGTCGGACAACCCGCTCCTGAAGAACCTCGACCTTCCCTTCGGGCGCATCGACCCCGGCAAGGAGCGGTCCTGGACCGTCAAGATCGAAGTTCCCAAGGCCGCCGCGGACCGCTGGGACTCGGTGACGGTCCCGCTCAAGTCGGGGTGGAACCACGAGGTCGGCACCGGGCAGGGCGGAGTTCGACAGGTCGCCGGGCCAGCCCCCCGCTTCGCCTACAGCTACGAGGTCAGGGAGGAGAACACGGGCGAGAAGGCGCGCGCCAACAACGGCGCCCTCGAGGAGGGAGACCGGGTCGAGCTGAGCCTCACGGTCCGCAACCGCGGCACCGTCCCCGTCGCGCCGCTGGAGGTCAACATCCGCGGCGGCGAGGGCGAGCAGCTCAATCTGGAGGCGGGCCGCAGGAAGATCGAAAGCCTCGGCCCCGGCGAGAAGAAGGAGGTGCCCATGAGCTTCCGGCTGGTCAAGGCCGAGAAGGGCCGCAGGGCGACGGTGCTCATGACCATTTCCAGCAAGGACCACGGGCTCCTGCTGAGCGACTCCTTGAAGCTTCCCGTCGGCAGGCGACTGGAAGGGAAGGAGGTGCGCGACACCCGGACCCCGCCGGACCTGGAGTTCGCCAAGGCGCCGCCGCTCCGCACGGGCTCGGCTCGCGTCTCCCTCGAGCTGAAGGCCCTCGACGAGGAGGGCGTGAAGGACGTCTACGCTTACGTAGGCGAAAATAAGATCCAGTACGTGCGCAACCGGGGCCGGAGCGGCTCCCTGGCCGTCCACCTGGACGTGCCGCTGGAACCGGGATCGAATCGGCTCCTCGTCTACGCGAGGGACAGCAAGAATCTCGTCACCGCGAAGACCTTCCACATCTTCCGGCAGGAAACGCCCGAGGAAGCGCCCAAAGTCGGCATGCAGTGACGCCAGCCGGTCCGGCGGGATCGGGTTTTTCTCTTGACCTGTGACCGCCTGGAGGCGAAAAAGTCCGCGAAGCCTTGATCTTACGCGGGAGTACGTGCATGCCCGGAGTCTCGAGCCGCCTCACCGCTCTCGCGTGGGGCGGCTTTCTCCTGTCCCTCCTCCCCGGCTGCGTCACCATGCGGCCGCAGGCCCTGGGGCCCTCCAGCCTCTCCGCCTCGGCGCGAACGCCCTGGATCCCTCCCCCCGAGGCCCGCACCGCCCTCGGCCCGATCGCGCCTCCGGACCTCGCGTCGTACGACCTCGGCCGGCGCTGGAGCCTCCCCGAGGCCGTCGACGTGGCGCTGCGGAACAACCCCACCACGCGGGCGGCCTGGGCGAGGGCGCGCGCCGCCGCCGAGGACGTCGGAGTCCAGCGGGCCGCCTACGCCCCGACGATCAACCTGACGGCGAAGGTGTCGGGAAGCGAGACCGACAGCTCCCAGGACGGCGAGCTCTCGCAGCGCGCCAGCGCCGGCCCAGGGGTCGCGCTCTCTTGGCTCCTGCTCGACGTGGGCGGGCGCAACGCCGCCATCGAATCCGCCCGGCAGACGCTCTGGGCCGCCAACTGGACCCAGAACGCCGCCATCCAGGACGCCGTGCTCGCGACCCAGCGCGCCTATTACCAGCACGCGGCCAACAAGGCGACCCTGGAGGCGCGGCGCGCGAGCCTCCACGACGCCCGCGTCCACCTGGACGCCGCCGACGGCCGCCACCGGGCGGGAGTGGCGACCATCGCCGACGTGCTCCAGGCCCGAACCGTCGTCGCGCAGGCGATGCTCGCCGTCCAGACGGCCGAGGGCCAGCTCGAGACTGCCCGGGGGG
>JACRCS010000734.1 GCA_016218905.1 Deltaproteobacteria bacterium | reverse complement strand
TGCGCGTACCGGGTTGCCGTAGGGTGGGCGGTTCTCGCGCAGCGAGGTTCGCCCACGCGTGGGGCAACCCGCCTGCGGCGGAACGCCCCACCCTACGCTCAGGGGCAGATGCGCAAACAATTGTGACGCTCTGTATAGCTGAAACAATCTCGGTGCCTTGCGCACAGGGTACCAAGCGCCCGGCCGGGGGTGTGCTGAGCGACAGTTGCGGTGTACAGACAGGAAGGACCGCTGCACCTGCAGCCGTCGCATTCCAACGATAAGTGCAGACGGTCGGAACAGCGATACCGCTGTCCGACCGCGCTTTGGGGGAAGCCGCGCCGTCCAGGCGCTTCCGGAGGGCGGGAGCGGCAGTCGAGGGAGAAGCCGCAAACCGATGCCCGGCCGGGAGGTCAGGGCTCTCGGTCGCCGGGGGTTGGCGGGCAATCCGTAGAGATTCTGCTCTTCCGTACACGAGCGTCAGCAGGGTCAACGATCTTTCGATGACCCCGGTCTAAGGGGACGCCGGTGCGTCGGGCCCGCGGTTACTCTCCGAACTTTCTCGCCTGGCGGCGGCGGCGCCGGGCGGCCTTGCGTTGCTTGATCCGCCTCATCTCGCTCTTGCTGACGTAGAAGGAGTGCCTCTTGACGGCGGGGAGGACATTTCGCTGGAAGTCCTTCTTCACCCGGCGAACTTCCCGCTCGAAGTCTCGGCGGGGGTCGCTGCCCTCGCCCGTGCGGCGGTACTCACCCCGCCCTCGGTACTCGCCCTGCTGGGATTCCGTCCGCTCTCTGGCCAAACGCTCGTCCTTTCCGGGGCTTCCGCCCCTCGTCAACCTTGTCCTTGCCGCTTGCCGGCGAGCCGCCTCCGAGCGCACCCACTGCCTTCCTTTCTACTCCGGATTGGGCGAAGCGAAAGGAGCCGGTGCGAGATAGAAACCAGCGGATCGGCAGCCTCTTTCCGTGTAGGATCGCGCTCCAGCCGGCTCGCCGGCGCACTCCCCAACCAGGAGCCCCCTTGGCGCCTTCGACCCTGGAACTCCGTCCCACCCCTCTTGCCGGGGCCTCGGCCCCGCCGATCGGGGAGCCCGATCGAGCGCTCTACGCTCGCGGCTACCGCACGGTCTGCGGGGTGGACGAGGTCGGCCGCGGGGCCCTGGCCGGGCCGGTCGTGGCCGCGGCCGTCGTCCTTCCCCCGGATTGCCTCATCGAGGGTCTCGACGACTCGAAGAAGCTCACGGCCGGGGCGAGGGCGCGCATCGCGTCGATCGTGCGGGCGGAGGCGGTCGCCTGGGCGGTGGGTTCCGCCTCCCCGGAGGAGATCGACTCTCGCAACATCCTGCGCGCGACCTTCCTCGCCATGGAGCGGGCCCTCGCGGCCCTGACGGTCCGTCCCGACTTCCTGCTGGTCGACGGGAACCAGCGCCTGCCCCTGGAGCTTCCCCAGAGCACCCTGATCGGGGGCGACAGCCTCTCGGCCGCCATCGCCGCCGCGTCCAACGTCGCCAAGGTCCACCGGAACGCCCTCATGGAGGAGTACGGCCGACGTTTCCCCGGCTACGGCTTCGAGTGTCACGACGGGTACGGGACGGCGGCCCACCGCCAAGCCCTGGAGCGCCTCGGGCCCTGCCCCATCCACCGGAAGACCTTCCTCCCGGCCACCGGCCGGCAGCTCTCGCTCCTGTGACCGGCGAGCGGACCTGGTACCTGTACGTCCTCGAGTGCGGTCGCGGCGTGCTCTACGCGGGCATCACCACGGACGTCGAGGCGCGCTTCCGCGCCCACGCGGCGGGAAGCGGCGCCGCCTTCACGCGGATCAACCCCCCTGTGAAGATCCTTGCCGCCGCGGTCTTCCCCGACCGCGGCGCGGCCACGGTCGCCGAGGCGTCGCTGAAGAGGCTCGGCCGAGCCGAAAAACTCCGGTGGGTCCGAGCGAATCCGTGGCCCCGGCGGTAGCCCGGGCGTCCTCGTCCCGCACGGAGAGGATGTCCGGGCCTTACGTCGGCGAGCCGGGGAAGCGGCGGGGTCAAGCCGCCTTCCGGTAAGGCTCTTCCTCCTTCCGGTGGTGCTTCTCCTTGTGGTGCTTCTTCTTCTCCCCCTCGCCGACCTCGCACACCGCCCCCGCGACCCCGATCATGTGGCGGTAGGCGAGTTCACCGCCGTACCACCCGGTGACGAGGAGCATGAGAGTCGCGAGCACCGAGATGCCGAGGCCCCACGGCACCACGGCTGCCTCGGCCCCGCCCGAGCGGAGATACCAGCTCACGGCCTGCAGGAGGACGATCGTGCCGTTTCCGAGGAAGTGGATCCAGCCGTCCCGCGTCGCCCGCACCCGGCCGAGGGTCAGGAAGTCCGTGAGGCCGAAGATGGCGGCCACGGCGGCCATCACCACGCCGGAGCCCACGAGCCAGAGGCTCGCCCGCGCCCAGAAGAGATCGGTCGTGTACCAGTAGGCGAGGTCCGAAGCCAGCGCGCCGACGAAGAAGGCGATCGGGAACGGAATCAGGATGGGATGGATCGGATGACCGGCGATGGAAGCGGTGCTGGGCACCGCGTTCGAGTAGTTTTCTTGCGCCATTTGGCTTCCCTCCTGAGAAGGACGTTTGCTCCAGGAACAACCTGCCAGGGATAAGGTAAGGTCCGGCCAACCTGGAGCAAGACGGGGCCCGGGGGCCTTTCCTGCAGGCGCGGAGGGCTGCACGAGGGCGGCTCAGCGTGGCCTGGCCCGCGCCGTGCGGGGCTGGAACCGCCGCCCCGCGGAGAGCGGCGCCCGGGGGGCTGCCGGCGTGGCGCCGTTGGGTCGGGGAGCCTGGGAGGCGTGCGACCGTTCTCCCTTGGGCGCCGCGGCCTTGGGGGCAGCTCGGGGCTGGCGGGGCGGCCGGGCGAACTCCAGGTCGCGCTTGGGCGCGGCCACCGAGTAGTCGAAGCCGGGCACCGTCCTCCGCTCGACTCGGGCCCCCAGGGCCTTCTCAATGGCCCTCACCATGTCGTCGTCTTCACGGGTCACGAAGGTGAAGGCGTCTCCCGTGCGGGCCGCGCGCCCGGTCCTTCCGATCCGGTGGGTGTACGCGTCCACCGTGTCGGGCATGTCGTAGTTGACGACGTGGGACACCGACGAGACGTCGATGCCGCGGGCCGCGATGTCGGTGGCGACGAGGATCTGGAAAGTCCCGTCGCGGAAGCCGTCGAGGGCAGCCTGGCGGCGGTTCTGGGAGAGATTCCCCTGGAGGCACGTGGCTCCGTGACCGGCCCGCTCGAGTTGCTCCGCGACGCGCTTGGCCCGGTGCTTCGTCCGGGTGAAGACGAGGACGGAGCCCGCCTCGGTCCGCTCCAGCAGGTTCAGGAGGAGCGGCGTCTTGAGGTGGTGGGGGACCGGATAGAGGGAGTGGTCCACCGTGGCGGCCGGAGCCACCGGGTCCACCTGCACGGTCACCGGGTCGCGCAGGACCTCGTCGGCCAGGTGCCGGACGTCGCTCGGCATGGTCGCGGAGAAGAGGAGCGTCTGCCGCTCGGCCGGGAGGTGCTTCAGGAGGCGGCGGATGTCCGGCAGGAAACCCATGTCGAACATGCGGTCCGCCTCGTCGAGGACGAGGACTTCCACACCGGAGAGGTCGATCGTGCGCTGGCCGATGTGATCCAGTAGCCGGCCGGGGCAGGCGACCACGATCTCGACCCCGGCCCGGAGCCGCTCGACCTGGGGATTGACGCCGACGCCGCCGTAGACGGTGGTACTCCGAACGCGGGTGCCTCCGCCGAGGGCGCCGAAGGACTGGTGGATCTGCTCGGCCAGCTCCCGGGTGGGCGCGACCACCAGCGCCCGGACCTTGCGCGCAGGCCCTCGGCTCAGGCGCTGGAGGATCGGGAGGGCGAAGGCGGCCGTCTTCCCGGTGCCTGTCTGGGCGAGGCCGAGAACGTCGCGGCCGCGGAGGATGTGGGGGATGGACGCACGCTGGATCGGGGTGGGAGCGACGTAGCCGAGGGCCTCGACGCCTGCCGCTACGCGCGGGTGGAGCTCGAACGCTTCAAAACTCAACGGTGTTCCTTCTCGGGTGGGGCAGGGGAGCGGCTGGCTTCGCGGGGGGAAATCAGGGACTCCGGTGCGGGGGAAGCCGGCACTCTACCGGGGAGTGCCGGCGGGCGCAAGCTTTTCCGTGGCGAGGCCGTTACTCGAGCTTCTTCGGTTTGCAGACGAGCTCGGGCCGCATGGCCGGCCTCCCGCACGCCTCGCACTGGTACTCGAGCTTCTCCCTCATGGGCTTACACATGTGGCGGGCGTTCTCCACGGGCTTCCCGCAGTAGCTGCAGTCGCCTTCCACCGGCTCGGGCTTGCACAGGTGCCCCTTGTCAGTCGTTACGGCTCCGCAGCTGGCGCACTTGTAGACGTTGGCCATAGGGTCCTCCTTTGCGGACGGGTGTCCGATGCGATGACAGGAATCTAATGGCCCTCGACCGAGGCGCAAGTGCGGCGAGCTACTGGAGGCACTGGAAGACCCCCTTGCACCAGAGACAGTCCCCGCACGGCTCCGCGTTGATGAAGCAGTCCTGCTCGAACTCCTCCGCCTTGACGTAGTCACAGCACTTGGCGAGGTTGCAGTCGGAGCAGAACGGATAGTCGTAGCCGAGCACGTGGGAGCGGAACTCCCGGAACGGCGGCTCGTTCCAGATCTCCAGGAGCCCGCGCTCTCGGAGGTCGCCGAAATCCTTCGGACGAACGAACTTCTCCCGCCCGTTGATGAAGCAGCGGTACCCGTGCCAGAGGAAGTAGCAGGGGTGGACCCGCCCCTCCCACGAGACGAAGGCCCCTCCCTCCTCGACGAACCGGCAGCGGCGTGCCGCCTTCGGCACGATTTCGGGCAGCTCCAGGCGGATCCCGATCTCCCGCGCTACCTCCGCGGCCTCGCCGAAGATCGTCTCGACGCGCTCGATCCAGCCGGCGTCCCGCTCGAGGATCTTCTGCACGTTGAGGTAGAGGTCCTGGCGGTGGGCGTCCCGCTTCGCCGCCTCCACGAGCTCGAGGAGGCGCTCCTCTTCGTCGGTCTTTTCATACTTCCAGAGGGCGCCGAAGTAGCGCCCGAGGTCGATCCCTTCGGCGCGGGCGAGCTCCCGCCAGGGCTCGAAGAAGCGCACCGCGAGGTCCGTGTTGGAGTCGTAGGCGGCCTCCGGGACGAGGGACTCGTGGTAGGGGAGCACCTGCGTCACCAGGGCGAAGTCGACGCCCCGGGCGGCTGCCCAGCGCAGGGCCTCGGGGAGCTCGGCGACGTTCTGCCTCATTGCCACGAACTCGATGCCGACGCGGAGCCGCGGAGCCGTCCCGCGGGCCCTCCTCAGGGCCTCCAGCGCCCGGCCGACGGCCGAGACCTCGCCCCCCTCCCGAATCCTCCGGAACGGGTCGACGGAGACGGAGTCGAGGGAGACGCAGACCCGGTCCACCCCCGCCGCGGCCAGGGAAGCGGCGCGCCGGTCGTCCAGGAGCAGGCCGTTCGTCTGGAAGCCCACCCACGCTTCTCGAGCCATCCGGGCGCGGGCGGCGCGGACGAACTCCTCCAGGCGGGGATGGAGGAGCGGCTCGCCGATGCCCGAGAGGACGAGGGCTTCGAGCCCGGGGAGGGCCGGCTCGAGGGCTGCGAAGACGTCCGGGGAGAGGTCGCCCTCGGCGACGCCGTTGCCCGCCGTCTGCTTCACGCACATGCGGCAGCGGAGGTTGCAGCGCGTCGTCGTCTCGACGAAGAGCTTCGTCGGTCCGTCCCGGAGCGCCGGTGCGGAGAGCGGGGATTCAGGGTTCGGAGCAGCCACACGTTCCATGGTGCCAGCTTACTGGAAACGTCTCTATACTTCTTTGATCTGGGTCAAGCGTCGCCCCTCACTTCGGCGGAGCCGCCGGCGAAGCGGAGGCAGGGGTCGGGGCAGGAGCTGGAGCCGACGGAGCAGCCGGTGAGCCTGGAGCTGTGGGAGCCTCCCTCGGACGCGGACGAACCGAGTCGCGGCCGGAGCGGCGTGCGCCTCCGTCCCCACGAGGATCCGGCCTTCCAGGTCTTCCGGCCGCCGGAATACACTCGCCTCCAGCCCCAGGATCCGGAGCCACGTCGCGAGGCCGCGGAACTCCCGGGAGACGGCGAAGCGGGGGGCGCGGAGCGGTGCGGGCCGCAGCCGTTGCAGGCCCGAGATGTCGAAGCTCTCGAAGACGGGGTAGAACGCGAGGCGGTCCCCTCCCGAAACCGGTTCATCGAGCGCCGCGGGCCGGCCGTTGAGGAGCGCGAGGTCGACCGCCTCGACCGGCACCCCCACCGAGCGCAGCGTGTCCCTCACCGTCGCTCCGCTCTCCAGGGAATGCTCGAAGGTCACCTTCCGCCTCTCGGCGGGAAGGTAGTCGTTGAGCTCTTCGTAGAAGCGCAGGTATACGGTGGCGGACATGATGGCGGAACCATACGCCCGCGGTCGGGGGGCGCAAATCAGGCGGCACGTCTTCTTCGCCTCGTGCGTCCCGGGCACGGAGGAGGCACTCCTGGGGGAGGCACGGCGGTTGCGGTTCGGCAGGGTCGAAGCGCAGGTCGGGGGCGTCCGCTTCGAAGGCCCGGAGTCGGAAGGGTGGCGCGCGTGCCTCCAGCTGCGCACCGCCGTCCGCCTCTACCGGCGCCTCGCCCGCTTCCCAGCGGCTACCGCCGAGGAACTCTACGCCGGCACGAAGGCGGTCCCCTGGGACGAGCTGCTCGGACCCGGGGAGACCTTCGCCGTGGACGCGAAGGTCTCCGAGTCGGCCCACCCGCACTCCGGGTACGTGGCGTTGAAGGTCAAGGATGCCGTGGCCGACTGGTTCCGGGAGCGGCATGGGGCGCGGCCCTCCGTGGACCCGACCGGACCCGACGTCCGGCTCTCGGCTCACCTCTTCCGGGACCGTTGCACCCTCTCCCTAGATATCGCCGGGCGCTCCCTCCACCGGCGGGGGTATCGCCTGGCAGCTTCCGAGGCCCCCATCGGGGAGTGCCTCGCCGCGGCCGCGGTCCTCCTGAGCGGCTGGGACCGCCGCAGCCCCTTCCTCGATCCCTTCTGCGGGTCCGGGACGATCCCCATCGAGGCGGCCCTCCTCGCCTCCGACGTCGCGCCCGGGCTCCTCTCGGACGACTTCGCCTTCGCCCGGCGGCCGGGCTTCGATCGCGGCCGATGGGACGCCATGCGATCGGACGCGCGCCGCGCCGTCCGCGAGCCGCGGAGGCTGATCGTGCGGGGGAGCGACTCGGACCCGGCCGTCGTCGAGGCGGCACGGCGGAACGCCCGGGCCGCGGGCGTGGGCGACCTCGTCCGGTTCGAGACGGCGGACGCCCGAGACTTCGCCCCCACCCCGGGCTGGGGCGCCACCGTCGTCTCCAACCCGCCCTACGGCGTCCGGCTCGAGGACGAGACTTCCCTCCTGCCCCTCTACGAGGCGATGGGCCGCGTCTTCAAAGAGCGCTGCCGCGGGTTCCACGTCTTCCTCTTCATGGCGAGCGGCCGGCTCGCCCGCGCCTTCAAGCTCAAGCCCGACCACTACTGGCCTCTCGTGCACGGCGGCCTTCCGCTCCGGCTCTGCCGGTACGAGATCCGGTAGCGGAAGTATGAAGGGTGAGGGGTGAAGTTGTAGGGTGGGCTTCGCCCACCTTCCCCGAAGCTGTAGGGTGGGCACTGCCCACCAACTCCGGCGGCGTTCTTACCAGGTGGGCCGAGCCCACCCTACGACTGCCGGTATGAGATTGAGTAGCGGGGATGAAGGGCTGGTTGTCCCGACGGGGCCCCCAGCCTTACCTTCTCCTCGTTCGAAGAAGACGACGGTCCCCGGGCGAGGGAGCCCGGAGGGGAAGGAGGGCCCCATGTCCAACTTCTTTCGGCAAGTGAAGGAGGGTTTCGCCCTCGGGAGGAGACTGAGCGCGATCGCGGCCGAGCACGAGCACTCGAGGAACCTGCCGGAGCTGCTGCGCGCGGAGCTCGCCCGGGACGAGCGCGAGCGCAAGGCGAAGGTCGTACAGGTCGGAGTGGACCGCTCCGACGAGGGACACTCAAAGGCGGCGTGAGCCGCGCCGTCCGCCCGTCAGCCCTCCATCCTTCCGGATGGGCAGGCCCAGGCGGGGCTAAGCGGGCGAGCGGCTTCGGCCCCGCTCTGCAGGAGCGCATCGGCGAACCTCGCCTCCTCGCGTTCCCGGAAGGCCACGTTCACCCGCAGCTTCTCCAGGTGCTGCTTGAGGCTCAGCTCTCCCTTGGAGACGCGGTGGGTCTCGAAGAACGCCAGCACGGCCTCGGCCGCGGGACGCTTGGAGAGGGCACGTACGCCCGAGAGCATCCGGACGATGGCGTTGTCCGGGTAGAGCCGAAGCATCTTCTCCCAATTCTCTTCGATGAAGCGCCAGACGAGCGGGCCCTGGTCCCGGTTTTCGAGGCAGCCGGCGAGCAGGTAGGGTGCATCCTGGGAGCGGATGGTTCCATCCACCGTCATGCGAAGCGTCCGTACCATCTCCGGCCGTTCCGGGAAGACGGAGAGGAGGCTTCGGTACCTTCGCTCCTCCTGCGGGGTCGCGGCAGTCCGGAACCTCTCGACGAAGACCTGATAGTCTTCGGTCGTGCCCGTCGAAGCGACCACGAAGGCGACGGCCGAGGCGAGGTTCGGCTCCACCCCCGAGGGCTCGGCGAGGTAGCGCGCGTGGAGCCGCCTCGCGGCGGCGACGGTGTCGGGCTCTCGTGCGGTGGCGCCCAAGGCGCGGACGAGCAGGGCCCGAAGCTCCAGGTTCCGGGGCTCCTCGTCTCGTCGCGGCTCCCATCCGAACCGCTCCAGGGCAGGGGCGTAGAGCGCCCGGAGGAGCTCCCGGTAGCGGTCGCGGGCCGCACCCTCGAGGAGCCGTTCGAGCGCGTCCAGGCACCCGGTGAGGAGCGCCCAGACGTCCAGGTCGGTCTCGCCGCTGAAGATCTGCGCGAAGCAGAGGAACTCCGAAGCCGCGCCCTCTCCGGCCGTCAGGGACGCCCAGGCGTCGTCGAGGAGCGAAAACCGCTCGGCCGGCTTCAGGTCGGCTCCGGCCCGCTGCGCAATCCGGCCGAGGAGCTCCGGAGCGTAGCGGATCCGATAGAAGCCGTGGGCGCCGGCGTTGGCGAGGACCGAGTCGGACTCGACCTCCAGTCGCGCGCTCCGGCCCTCGAGGAGGAGCCGGTGCTCGCCTCCGCGGGCGTCTCGAAGGAGTAGGGGCACAGACCAGAGACTCTCCCCGTCCACGCCGGCTCCGTAGGTGAAACGGCGCTGGGTCAGCTCGGCGGCTCCGCGTCCCCGGGCCACCTCGATGACGGGAAACCCCGGCTGGAAGATCCAGGAGTCCATGATCCGGCGGACGGGTTCCCGGGTCACGTCCTCGATGGCCTGCCAGAGGTCGCGGGTCTCGGTATTCCCGTAGGCGTGCCGCCGCAGGTACTCCCGGATCCCGTCCCGGAACTTCGCCTCGCCCAGGTAGCGCTCGAGCATCCGCAGCACCGAAGCGCCCTTCTGGTATGTGAGGACGTCGAACATTCCGTCGGCCTCGGCCGGCGACCGCACGGGGTACTCGACCGGCCGAGTAGTGGCCAGGGAGTCCACGTCGAAGGCCGCGGAGCGCTCGCGGCTGAACTGCTCCCAGCGCCCCCACTCGGGCTTGAAGGCATCGACGCAGAGCGTGGCCATGAAGGTGGCAAAGGCCTCGTTGAGCCAGATGCCGTTCCACCAGCGCATGGTCACCAGGTCTCCGAACCACATGTGGGCGATCTCGTGGGTGATCACCTCCGCCACGCGCAGGAGCTCGGGCTCGGTCGCTTGCGTGCGGTCCACCAGCAGGAGCACCTCCCGGAAGGTGACGCAGCCGAGGTTCTCCATGGCCCCGAAGGCGAAATCGGGGATGGCGACGAGGTCGAGCTTGCGGCCGGGGTAGGCGAGGCCGTAGTAACCGGAGAAGAAGCGAAGGGCGAAGGCGCCGGCCTCCAGGGCGTAGGCGGTGAGATGCCCCTTTCCGACAGGGTGGACCACCCGGAGGGGAACGCCGTCCACGTCCATCGGCTCGGTTGCCTCCAGGGGCCCGACGACGAAGGCGAGGAGGTAGGTCGACATCTTCATCGTCTCGGCGAACCGCACCCGCTTCTTCCCGCCGCCCGCGGGCTCGATCGACTCCACCGGGCCGTTGGAGACGGCGAAGAGCTCCTCGGGCACGACGAGCGTCACTGCGAAGGTCGCCTTAAAGGCGGGTTCGTCGAAGCACGGGAAGGCGCGCCGCGCGTCCGTGCTCTCGAACTGGGTCGTGGCGATCGTGCGCTGCTCTCCCTGCTCGTCGCTGAAGGTCGAGCGGTAGAAGCCGGCGAGCTTCTCGTTCAGCGTGCCCCGGAACGAGAGCTCGAGCACGTACGCCCCGGGGGGAACCGGCTCCGGGAGCCGGAGGAGCACCCGGTCGAGCTCTGCGTCGAGGACCACGTCCGGCCGCCAGGGACCGGGCCGGCCCGGAAGCCCCACGCCCGCGACTCGGGCCTCCGGGAGCTCGAGCTCCTTCGCGTTGAGCGCGATCTCCGCCGTCGGCTCCCGCACCTCCACCTCGATCCGGACGCTCCCTTTGAAGGAGGCCTTCTCCAGGTCGGGCTCGACGACCAGGTCGTAGCGGGAGGGGATGACGGTGGAGGGGAGGCGATGGGGATCGGCTGCGCTCGGCACGGCCCGACTCCTTTCTGTGGCTGGGAGCGGTTCGCGACCAGCCTACCACCGCTTCGGCCCGCCCGCACGGCCGCCGGTAAAGGAGCGTCTCGGTCGACCTCGGATGGAAGTGGAGTCTTGTCCCCGGGCACGAGGAGGGCTACAAAGCGTTGACGAGTCGGTACCTGTTAGCAGTTAGCGGTTAGGAGTCGGGGCGAGACGAGGCGTTAGCTATTAGCCGTTGGTGGTGGGAGTTCGGGCCAGCGGCCATCAATTCGTTGCGCCGGGACGGCGATCGCGAGGGGGGAAGATGGTGCGCCGGACGTTCTGCACGGCCGTGGTCACGGGGCTCCTTTGCGTCCAGGCCTTCCCGGCCGGGGCCGACTTTTCCGGCCGGGTGGTGGCCGTCGTCTCCGGCGATTGCCTGGAGGTCCTCCGGGCCGGCAGGCGCGAGCGGATCCGGCTGGTGGAGATCGCCTGCCCCCGGAAGGGGAAGCCCTGGTTCGAGGCGGCCCGGGAGTTCACCGCCCAGGCTGCCCTGGACCGGGCGGTGTCCGTGGTGGAGGGCCAGCCCGGCCGGCGCGGAGAGGCCGCGGACGTCACCCTGCCGGGCAACCGGAGCCTCACCCGCGAGCTCCTTCGAAACGGCCTCGCCCGATGCAACGCCTCCCGCTCCTCGGATCCTTCCCTGGAGCTCCTCGAGGCCGACGCCAGGGCGGCGCGGAGGGGAATGTGGAAGAAGGCAATTCGGAATTCCGGATTTTGAGTTCCTGCTTCAGGGATTTAGGAGTTCGAGATTCGGAATCCGGAATTCGGAATTCGGAATCCAAAAGCTCGAGATTCGAAATCCGGAATTCGGAATTCGGAATCCAAAAGTTCGAGATTCGGAATCCGGAATTCGGAATTCGGAATCCAAAAGTTCGAGATTCGGAATCCGGAATTCGGAATTCGGAATCCAAAAGCTCGAGATTCGAAATCCGGAATTCGGAATTCGGAATCCAAAAGGCATCCATGACCGAAGCCCACATCCCGAAGAAGGCCGTGCTCCTGCTCATGTTTCTCTCGCTGCTCTGGGGGGGGAACATGGTGGCCATCAAGCTCAGCGTCCAGGGCCTGGCGCCCGTCTTCTCGGCGGCGGTGCGGTCGGTCGTGGCGTCGGCGTGCGTCTACGCCTGGATGCGCTCGCGGGGGATCGCGGCCTTCCCGGACCGGTCGACGCTCTGGCACGGCGCGGCCGTCGGCGTACTCTTCGGGCTCGAGTTCGGCTGCATCTACCTGGGGCTCCGGCACACCCTCGCCTCCCGTTCGGCCGTCCTCCTCTACATGCATCCCTTCTTCGTCGCCCTGGGCGCGCACTTCTTCCTCCGGGGAGATGTGCTCCACGCGCGGAAGGCCGGGGGGCTCGCGCTCGCCTTCGGGGGCATCGTGCTCCTCTTCGTGCGCCAGTGGGGCGCCGTCACCCTCCAGACGCTGCCCGGCGACGCCCTGATCCTCGCCGCTGCGTTCTTCTGGGCGGCGACGACCCTCTACATCAAGCGCTTCCTGCCCGGTCGGGCGCTGCCCGTCCAGACGCTCTTCTATCAGCTCTTCTTCTCCATACCGCTCCTCTTCCTCTGGAGCGCCCTGTTGGAGAAGCGGGTCTTCTACGGCCTGACACCGGGCGTGGCGGCGTCGCTCGCCTATCAGACCTTCATCGTGGCGTCGGCGAGCTATCTGGCCTGGTTCGAGCTGATCCACAAGTACAGCGTGAGCCTCCTCTCCGCCTTCACGTTCTTCACCCCGGTCTTCGGCGTGCTGCTGAGTGCGGCGCTGTTGCCGGGCGATGGGCTCCACCCGACCGTCCTCGCCTCGCTGACGCTCGTCTGCCTCGGCACGATCCTGGTGAACCGCCCCCAGGCCGGGACGGCCGTGTCGCTCCGGAACGGCTAGCCTCCCCGCCTTCTCCCCGCACGACACGTTGTATCCCGTGGGCTGAGAGGCCTTATTCGTCCGCTAGCCGGACGACTTCGGCCTCTATGTCTCAAATAGGCGACGGCCTCTTCCATGAGCTGCTCCATATTTCCCAAATAACCGTTCAGCTACTCTTGATATCCAATCGGACAATGGCTCACAAGACGGTTACAATTGATACTCCATTGGGTAAAAGGGCTCCGCCGCCCCTAGATCTATGCCTCAGGCCTCGATAGTATCACTCCGGGTTCAATGAGCTGACCGGAGGAGAGGCGATGAGCATGGCAGTCGAACTCAGCGGAACGGATTCGGTGGAACGCGGGAAGAACCGAGCGGTCATCGGCCAGCCGTCCAGCGCGATGGGGCTCTACCTGAAGGATATCCGGCGCACCCGGCTCCTGACTGCCGACCAGGAGATCGAGCTCGCCCTCCGGATCGAGAAAGGGGACGAGGACGCCCGTGCCCGGATGATCGAGTCGAACCTTCGGCTCGTCGTGAAGATCGCAAAGCGCTACGCCAACCGCGGGCTGCCCTTCATGGACCTGGTCGAAGAGGGCAACGTCGGGTTGATCAAGGCGGTGGAGCGCTTCAAGGCCTCCAAGGGCTGCCGCTTCTCGACCTACGCGACCTGGTGGATCCGCCAGTCCATCGAGCGCGCCCTCACGAACCAGGTCCCCACCGTGCGGCTCCCGGTCCACGTGGCCGACGACGTGGAGCGCTTGAACCGCTCTTCGGAGAAGCTCCACCGGAAGATGGGAAGGTACCCCTCCGACGAGGAGCTCGCGGAGGAGACGGGTTTCGCGGTGGCCTACGTTCGGCGGCTCCAGTCGATCCGCCGGAAGATCCTCTCGCTCGACCAGACCATCGACCTCGACGGCGAGATGACGCTGCAGGACAAGCTCGAGGATCCGAGCGCCCAAGATCCGATCGACAGCATCCACGGCTCGAAGCTCCGGAAGTACGTCTTCCGGAAATTCTCGCGGCTGACGGATCGGGAGCGCCGCATCCTCGTCATGCGCTTCGGCCTTACGGGCGACGACGCCATGACCCTGGAGGACATCGGGAAGGATTTCGGCGTCTGCCGCGAGCGGATCCGCCAGATCCAGGTGGAGGCGCTGGAGAAGCTGCGCGGCGCACTCGAGGATGAGGGGATCGACTGCTACATGCGCAGTTGAGCCTGCGGGGGAAGCCCCCGACGTCCGCAACCGAGGCCGGTTCCCCTACGGTCTGAAGCACTCCCGGCTTCGGCTGTTCTCATAAACCGAAGGGCTCCCGAGTCACCGGACCGGGGGCCCTTTGGCATTTCAACTGCCGGCGCCGCGGCTTCTGGCCAACACGGAGTTCGCGTGTAAGCTTCCGAAGGCCTCGGGAGGCCCTTCGACCCTCCGTCTCGACCAAAGGCTGGGCTCATGAACGTCCTGGTCGTCAGCGCGAATGGATGCCGGGATCCGCTGCCCGTGCTCCCCCTCGGCGCCTGCATGGCAGCCGAGGCCGCGGAGCGCGCGGGCCATCGGGTGGGCCTGCTCGACCTGATGTTCCGGAGGTCGCCCCGCCAGGCGCTGGAGGCGGCGCTCGCCGAAGCCCGGCCCGACGTGGTCGCGATCTCCGCCCGAAACATCGACAACAACGACTTCTCCAAGCCGAGGGCGTACTACCCGGAGCTGCGGTCCCTGGTCGGGGCGGCCGCGCGCGGCGGGCGGCCGGTCGTGCTGGGGGGAGCTTCCCTGGGCGTCATGCCCGAGGAAATGTTGGGGGCCGTCGATTGCTCCTGGGCGGTCCTCGGCGAGGCGGAGGGGGCGTTTCCCGCGCTCTTGGAGCGTCTCGCGTCGCCGGGGGATGGGCCGCTTCCGCCGGGTACCGCGCGCCGGCAGGCGGGAGCGTACGCGGAAGGCCCCGCCCGCCAGCCGGTGCCGGCCTGGCCGTCGCCGGACCTCGCCCGCTGGCTCGATCTCGGCGCGTACGCGGCGCACCTCGCCAATGTGCCCGTGCAGTCGAAGCGGGGCTGCCCCTTCGCCTGCGTCTACTGCACCTATCCCCGGCTCGAGGGCAAGGTCCAGCGGCTGCGCGCCCCCGACGAGGTGGCGGAGGAGGTGGAACGCCTCGCCCGCGCGGGCGTTCGGGACGTGGAGTTCGTCGACGCGGCCTTCAACATCCCGGAGGAGCACGCGATCGGCGTCTGCGAGGCGCTCATCCGAAGGCGCGTCCGGGTGGGCCTGCACACGTCGAACCTGAACCCCGGCTTCGTCGGCCGGGAGCTCGTCCGAGCCATGGCGCGGGCAGGTTTCGCGGGGATCGGCGTCTC
>JACRCS010000733.1 GCA_016218905.1 Deltaproteobacteria bacterium | reverse complement strand
GCGGTCCTTCACGAAGAAGCCGCCGAGTCCGACACCGATCTCCGTGCGGTCGTCATTCGAGAAGTAGGGATTGCCCTGGACGTCGCCCTCCCGCGAGTAGTCCGGGGTGGCGTCGACGCGCCCCTTGGCCTTCATCCCCGTGTTGTCGAAGTAGCCGAAGAGGTCTCCGTGGAACTCGTTGCCGCCCGACTTCGTGATGACGTTGATGACGCCACCGGTGTTCCGGCCGAACTCGGCCTGGTAGCCACCGGTCTTGACCTCGACCTCTTCGACGAACTCGTTGTTGATCGACTTGCCCTGGAACCCCTTGATGACGTTCGTCGTGTTGACGCCGTCGATCAGGTAGAGGTTCTCGGCCGAGGTCGAGCCGTAGATCGAGAGCGCGAGCGAGCGCCCCTGCGTCTCACCGGTATCGGTCTGGACGCCCGGCTGGGACCGCACGATATCCGCGTAGTTCCGGCCGACGGGAAGCTGGGAGATGACCCTGGCGGTGTAGGTCGTCCCGGTCGTCGTATTCGTCGTGTCGACGACGGGCGCCTCACCCGTCACGACGATCTCTTCCTTGAGGGAGAGGCCGAGGACGGCGGCGACCGTCGCGGTCTCCCCGAGGGCGACCCGGATGTTCGTCTTCTCGAGCTTCGTGAAGCCCGAAAGCGAAGCTGCCAGGGTGTAGGTACCCGGCGGGATCGCCGGGAAACGGAAGTACCCGCGGCTGTCCGATACGACGGAGCGGGTGCCGAGGAGCGACGCCGAGCGGATCTCGACGGAGACGCCCGGCAGCGTTGCCCCGGTGTTGTCGGTTACGGTGCCGACGATGGCCCCCGTCGTCTGCGCCACGGCGCTGCCCGTGACGAGAACGGCGACAGCGACGATCGCCAGCGCGATAAAGGTGACGGCTCGATTACGCATGAAACCTCCCCTCCAATGGTCAAAGCGTTAACGGAATATGTGAGGTTTACCACACTACCTGGAAATCCGGAACGAGGCCCGACGCCTGGTCGCGCCGGCCCGAAGGCGTTTCCGGGGGACCCCTGTCGGTGATGCCGTTGGCTCTCAGGACCTCCTTTCCCGATCGGTCAGCTCCCTCCTGACGGAGATCCCTGTCGCGCGTCTCCGTCTCAACGAACCGCGCGCCCCGGAACGGATCACGGGATGGCCTTCTCTCCTCGGCCCGAATCCTCGCGCGAGGGTCGGGATTCTGGAGAAGGATCGAAAAAAATGGATCGCACCGAAGTCGCCGGCGGTGCGTCCCGAACTGCGTCGCAACGGACAACTCTCTACAACGAAACAGGTTCTTCTGCCTCACCGATAGGGACGGGCCGCTCTCTTGCAGGAACTCCATACCCATTCGTGGGACACACATGAAGGAATCATGCCGAGGTCCCGGTCCCCGGACCCTGGTGGCGGATTCCATGAGATGCGATGTCAGAATCGACCGGTATCGGGTATCTTCCCGGCCCGACCGAACCGACGACCTGAGGAGGAACACCGCATGCGCTCACTCACTCTCACCCTCTCCCTGCTCGCCCTCGCCGCCGCCGCGGCACTCCCCGCCGTCGCGGCCGTGAAGACCGAGGTCGTCGAGTACCAGGACGGCGATCAGACGTGCGAGGGGTTCCTCGCGTACGACGACGCGGTGAAGAGCAGGCGCCCGGGCATCGTCGTCGTCCACGAATGGATGGGACTCGGCGACTATGCGAAGGGACGCGCGAAGCAGCTGGCCGAGCTCGGCTACGTCGCCTTCGCGGCCGACATCTACGGCAAGGGAATCCGCGCGAAGGACGCGAAGGAGGCCGGACAGCTCGCCGGGAAGTACAAGGGTGACCTGCCGCTCCTCCGCTCTCGGGCCCGGGCGGCCTTCGACCCGCTCGCGAAGAACGGCCGCGTCGACGCCGCGAGCCTCTTCGCCATCGGCTACTGCTTCGGCGGGACGACGGTCCTCGAGCTGGCCCGGAGCGGCGCGCCCCTGGCCGGCGTCGTCTCGTTCCACGGCGGCCTCTCGACGAAGGACCCCGCGGACGCGAAGAGCATCAAGGGAAGGGTCCTCGTCCTCCACGGCGCGGCCGACCCGTACGTCCCGCCGGCCGAGGTCGCCGCCTTCCAGAAGGAGATGACCGACGCGAAGGTCGACTGGCAGATGGTCTTCTATTCCGGCGCGGTCCACTCCTTCACGAACCCCGGCTCGGGGAACGACCCGTCGAAGGGGGCCGCCTACGACGCGAAGGCCGACCGGCGCTCGTGGGAAGCGATGAAGGCGTTCTTCGCCGAAGCGACGAAGTAACGACCCTCGCGGGAGGCGCACCGGCCGCCGAGGGACTACGATGCCGCCGGAAGATGACGATGACGCCGCGCTTCCGTTCCGCGCTTTTCCTCCTCCTCTCCGCCTCCCTCCCCCTCCTCCTCGCGATCCCCTCCTCCGCCCTCGCCGACGAAGGGCAGTGGCCGCCGGAAGACCTCTTCACGCTCGGCGAGGCGCGCTGGGGAGAGCTCTCCATCCGCGGGCTCGAGCGGACGGCGAAGGACCTCTGGAACCGCTCGGGGGGCGGCCTCCTGGTGGCCGTCATCGGCGTGGCCGGCGACTTCGGATGGAGCCACGAGCGATCGCGGAACGTGAACGTCGACCTCCGCTACGCGCTCTGGTTGATGGACCGCGTGGACGGAGCGACGGCCCTGATGAAGGAGCTGCTGCCGGGGACGTGAAGGGAGAAGTGGTGCTCAGGCGACCTGGGACAACCTGCCGGGAGAGAGGAGTGCCGAGCCGGGGGAAGCGTACCTTCGGGTGGGCCGCGTCGTCGCTGGGCCTCGTCGGACTGCTCCTCGGCGGCGGGGCCTGCCGAAAACCGCCTCCGGTACGGACTCTCGAGGTCCTCGTCCCCTTTCTCCCGGCGACGCTCGATCCCTTCGCCGATTCGCGCCTCGTCTCGCGCAGCCTCTTCACCGCCATCTACGAGCCGCTCGCCGAGGAGACGGCGTTCGGCATCCGGCCGGCGATCGCCGAGAGCTGGACGAACCCGGCGCCCGACACGTGGCTCTTCCGCATCTCGGAGGACGCCCTGTTCCACGACGGCACGCCCGTGACGAGCCGGGACGTCGTCGACGCCGCCCTCACCTCGCGGGCCTCGCGCGGCTCCGTCGCCAGCCTCGCCGACCTGAGGTCGATCGAGATCGCCGACGAGAGGACCGTCCGGTTCCGGACCCTCAGGCCCGCGGAGGACTTTCTCCTCGCGGTCTCCGCGCTCTTCATCCCGCGCAAGAAAGGCGACGCCTTCTACGGCACCGGGCCCTTCCGTGTCGTCGCCTGCGCGCCGGACCGGATCCTCCTCACGCGGCACTCCCGCCCCCGCCACCCCGACCCCCTCCTCGAGGAGGTCGTCTTCCGGCGCTTCTCGAGCCCTTCGGAAGGCCTCAGGCTCCTGCGCCGTAGCGAGGTCGCGGCCGTCCTCGACCCGGCCCCCTCGATGGTCGAGGCGGTCCGTGGCGACCCGCGTTACCGCATCGTGGTGACGGAGTCGGGCGGCCTCACGTACCTCGCTGTAGGGTTCTCCGCAGACCCGGGGCCGCTCGAAGACATCCGGGTGCGGCGCGCCCTCCGCCTCGCGATCGACTTCCCGGAGCTGGTGAAGGCCGGGACCCTGGGGGGCGGAACGCCGTCGGGTCAGCTCGTTCCGCCCGGCGCGTTCGGCTTCGACCCGAAACGGGCCGCCCCGCGGCGCGACCTCGCGGAGGCGCGCCGTCTCCTCGCGCTCGCAGGGTACCCGGAAGGCATCGACGCAAGCCTCGACGTGAACCCGAACGGACGCCGTGCCGGGCAAGCCCTCGCGCGGCAGGTTGCCGAGGCCGGCATCCGCCTCCGCGTCCAGGTCCTCGCTCCCGACGACTTCGTGGCCCGCATCCGGGGGAAGAGCCCGCTCTACCTCTACAGCTGGTTCGTGGGCCTCGACGCCGGACAGGCCCTCCGGAACGCCTTCCATACGGAGAATGCCGCGCTGGGTCTGGGCGCGCTCAACAGGACCGGCTTCTCGAGCGCCGAGGTCGATCGCGCTTTCGCCGAGCTGGCGGCAACCACCAAGCCGGACGAACGCCTCGGGAAGCTCCGGGAAATCTCGGACCTCCTCGATGCCCAGCTCCCCTGGATTCCCCTCTTCTCCGCGCGGGAGGTCCGGATCCTCCCTGCAGGGCTCGACCTTCCGCACCGCCCCGACGGGCTCTTCGTGATCGCCGAAGCCCGCGTGGCCGGCGTCGGGAGCTGAGCCGCCGCCGGCCTTCCGAAACGGGCTACTTCGTCTTCACGGGGTCCGGGGGCCGCATCGGGAGCTGCATCGGCTCCTCGTCGATCGCCTTCAGGACTTCCGCCAATCCTCGCGAGAGCTGCGGGTCGCGAAGAGCTTCGGAGTCCACGGTTCCGGAGTCCACGGGGGACAACGAGGGACAACGGGGCCAGGGACAACGGGAGACAACGGGGCCAGGCGTGAAATCGCGGATTGTTTCTAGCAATACACGATTTCACGCCTGGCCCCGTTGCTGTGTGGCCCCGTTGCTGTGTG
>JACRCS010000057.1 GCA_016218905.1 Deltaproteobacteria bacterium | reverse complement strand
GTCTGGTACCTGGGCATGCTCATCGTGGGGGGGATGGGGAGTATCCCCGGGGCGATCCTCGGTGCCGTGTCCCTCAAGCTCCTCGACGAGGTCGTCACCACCCTCGGGCCCATCCTGTCGCAGGCCGTGGCCGCCCAGGCGGCCGCTTCCCTGGCGCTCATCAGCCGCGGGCTGGTGATCATCCTGTTCCTGATCTTCGAGCCGAGGGGGCTCGAACACCGGTGGGAGATCGTCAAGGCGTACTTTCGGCTGTGGCCCTTCTCGCACGAGGAGTCCGACTGACCGGCGAGGGGGGTTCAGTGTCCAAGAACCATCACGAGGAGGAAAGGGAATGAAGAGACTCGGGTCGGTGCTCCTAGGGTGTCTCCTGCTGCTGCTCGGCGCTTCTCTCCAACCCGCTCTGGCGGCGGGAAAGGTGGTCTACATCGGCGGGACCATGTCCCTGACGGGTCCCTACGCCGAAGACTCGGCGGCCGTTCTCGCGGCTTTCGAGGACTATGTCAAGTATGTAAACGAGACGAAGCAGATGGCGCCCTGGCGCAAGGAGAAGTGGCCCGCCGACGTCACCGTGGAGCTCCTCTGGCGGGACGACGAGCTGAAGCCGGCCAAGGCGCTGCCGATCTACGAGGAGCTGAAGGCCAAGGGCATCCTCGTCTACCGTTGCTCGGGCTCTCCCATCGCCCTAGCCCTGAAGGACCGGCTGAAGCAGGACGGCTTCGGCGCCACCAGCATGGCCACCGGCCCCTACCTGATGACCCCTCCCGGGACGGTCTTCACGAACTACCCGATCTACACCGACGACCTCGCGGCGGTCGCCGACTGGTTCAAGACCACCTGGAAGGAGGCCCGGAAGCCCCGGGTCGCCTACCTGACGTCGGACAACGCCATGGGCAAGTCGATCGAGGTCCCGGAGCTGGAGAACTACCTGAAGTCCATCGGCTACGAGTTCGTGGGCATCCAGTACGTGCCCCTCGTCCCCACCGCCCCGCCGACTACGCAGCTCATGTGGCTCAAGGAGAACAAGGTCGACCTCGCCCTGGGCATTCTGATCAATCCGAACTCCCAGCCGACCGTGAAGGAGATGGTCCGGCTCGGCATGGGCCCGAACCAGCCCTACAAGATCACGCTCGGGGCCGGAACGCCGAGCCATCTCCCCGTCTTTGCGGCGGCCATGGGCGAGCTGGGTGACGGCTTCGTCGTGGCCGGCGGTTTTCCGCCGTGGGACGAGAACGCCCCCGGTGTGAAGTTCATGACGGAGCTCCAGAAGAAGTACCACCCCAACAAGTGGGTGTCCCACATCCAGTACGCCGGAGGGTACCTCGAGGCGATGATCCAGCTCGAGGCGATCCGGCTCGCCATGCAGAAGACCCCGCTGGAGAAGCTGAAGCCCGCCGACGTGCTGCGGGACGGCTTCTACAAAATCGCGAACTTGGATACGGGCGGCGTCAGCAGCACCCCCATCAGCTACGGGCCCAACGACATCGAGGGCGTGAACAGCGTCCGCGTCGACCAGCTCATCAAGGGCAAGGTCGTCAAGCAGGGCGTCTACCCGGCCCGGCACCTCTACAAGCACTGAGCCGGTTCCCGCCACCGGGGAAGTTCCAGGACTCCAAAGCTGAAGCGGCGTACCTCGCGAGGGGTACGCCGCTCTGCTATTCGGCCGGTCCGCAGATCCTTGGCGCGGGCGAGCCGGGAGACCGTGGGAGCGCCGCCCCCGGCGCGATCCCGCGCTGGCCGCTCAGCGCCGGTTCTTGATGGGGGAGACGAACTGATAGTCGATGTCCCAGGGGAAGTAGATCCACTTCTCCTGTTTGAACTCCTTGACGAACGTGTCGACGATGGGCCGGCCCAGGGGCTTCGCGTAGAGCGTCGCGAAGTGGGCCCTGGGGAGGAGCTCCCGGACCGCTTTGGCGGTCTTGCCCGTGTCCACGAGGTCGTCGATGAGGAGCCAGCCCGCGCCGTCGCCCTCGACGCGCTTGAGCCACCGCAGCTCGCCCTGGGAAGATTCCGTCCCACCCTCTTGGGAAGCGCCGTAGCTCACCACGCAGACGGTGTCGATCAGCCGGATCTCGAGCTCGCGAGCGACGAGGGCCGCCGGCACGAGCCCCCCGCGGGTGATGGCGACGATGCCCTTCCACTCGCCGAGCTGGTGCAGCACGTGCGACAGGTAGCGCGCGTCGCGGTGCAGCTCCGGCCACGAGATGACGATCTCGTTCCGGTAGGGGTTCGTCTCGGCCGGGAACGCCAGGACGCCTGGATCGGTCGGCATGGGGAAGCTCCTCGCGCGCGATGGCTCGGGTGACCCGTCCGGCGCGCAGCACAACGGGAAGGGAGAACTGCGGATAGCACCGGCCGGCGCCGCGCGTCAAGCGGTTCCTCGATCCCTGGAAGAGGGAGAGGGACTCTACCGCCGCATTCGTTCCTGAGAGGCGTTGACTGCGCCTTCGCGTCTGTTATGCCTGGCACTCTGCGTGCAAAATGCCTCGGAAGCGGACGCAAGACGGAGCACGTGCCCTTGTGGAGGGCATGGGCCCGAGCACTGGTTGAAAGGCGAGGCCCAGGAGGCGCGGCATGAACATCGAACTTCAGAGAGTTCTCGAACAGCTGGGCACGCGGCCCGGCCAGGGAGGCATGCTGGAGCAGATCGACAAGCTCCTTCGGAGGCAACAAAGAATCGAGCTTTTCGAAATGCTCGAAAGAGCAGAGCAGGCGGAGGTTGAGAATCTAGGGGTGACTCTTGAACGGGCGACGCCGCAACTCGTACCCAAGAAGCCCATCGTCCTACGCTTTCTGTTGCCGACCTGGCGGGGGTATGATGATGTGTTTTGGCGAGCTCTCGGTGACTACACGATCCTTGCGCTTCATCGGGTCAAAGATGTGGCCTTTGACGTAACGCGAGGAAAGATCACGATCGAGTATTTTCCCAAGACCAAGGGAAGGATCAGGTCTCCCGAGGAAATTCGCCGAATCGTCGCGGGCGTGGCGTATCTGGTGGAGACCGAAGCGCTGCCTACCGACTTCACCTACTTCCGGCGAATGGCCGAGAAACAGGCGACCATCGGAGCGATGTCGAAGGAGCAAGCCGCTCTCGTTGCCGCAGTCCTCAAGGCGATACCTTCGAAGTTCTGAAGATCTTCGCCGAAAACAGTTTCCTCAGGGGGCTCCACCCTCTAGACTGGGCGCACGAACGCGGGCCGCTGTGCTCGCCGGCGGAGCCGCCCGGCGATTCATGCAGCGGAAGCCCGCCGGCTCGTAGCATCGCTGAACGGCAACCGCGAAAGCCTTCGGGCCGAGGTCTGGGGGATGCATCTCTACTCGCAGCTGACCAGGGCCGAGCGACTGATCGCCGGGTGCCGCGTCGTCCTGGCCGCCTTCTCCCTCTGCGCGATCTGGCTCGACCCGACCGAACCCTCCCGCCACGAGAGCACGGCCTACGTGCTTCTGGCCGCCTATCTCGCCTACTCCTTGGCGGTCGCGGTCTTCGTCAGCCGCTTTACGGTGCCGCCTCCGTCGTTCGCGTTGGGCAGCCACGCCTTCGACCTGCTCATCGGCGCCCTCGTGATGTTCTTCACCGAGCAATCCACGAGCCCCTTCTTCACCTACTTCGTTTTCGCGCTCGTGAGCGCGACGCTCCGTTGGCAGTCGAAGGGCACGCTCTGGACGGGGGCAGTTGCCCTCGCGTCGTACGTGCTGCTGGGCGTCTCCACGTCCGCCATCTTCCAGAATCCGCAAGTTCCGCTCGACCGAATGGTGATCCGCGCGACGTATCTGGTGGTCATCTCGATCCTCCTGTGGCACTTCGGACGGTACGAGGCGAAGCGCCGTAGGGAGCTCGAAAGCCTCGCCGCCTGGCCCCGCCAGCTGCCGGCCGAGTTTGCGGATGCGCTCCGCAGTTCCTTGGCTCACGCCGCGCAGGCGTTCGGGGCGTCCCGAGCGGCAGTCGTCTGGGAAGAAACCGATGAGCCGTGGCTGTACGTGGCGCTGTGGTCGGAAGGGCGGCTGACCAGTGGTCGAGAGCCCCCGGGGAAGATCGAGCCGCCTTTTGCGTTGCGCCTCGCCGGCCGCGCGTTTCTCTGCCTGGAGCTCTCGGAGAGCGAGACGGACGTTCTCGTCAGGGAGGAGGAGAAGCTCTCTCGCTGGCACGGCGTCCCGATCCACCCGACGCTCCTCTCGCGGCTGGGAGGCCGATCGGCGCTCGGCCTGCCCCTGGAGGGGGAGACGTTCACGGGGCGGCTGCTGGTGATGGACAAGGGAGACTTCACAACCGACGACTTCACGCTCAGCGCCGTAGTCGTCCGGCAGCTCTCGGCAGACCTCGATCAGGTGGGGCTCGTGGACCGGCTCCGGCGGGCCTCGGCCGCGGAAGAGCGCGTGAGGCTCGCTCGGGACCTGCACGACGGTGTGGTCCAGTCGCTCGCCGCGGCCGGCATCAAACTCGAGGTGGCCGTCGGGGCGCTCGCTACGGCGCCCGAACGGGCGCGAGACCAGATCCGGGACGTTCAGGCGCTGCTCGTGGACGAGCAACGCAGTCTGCGAGCCATCGCCGGGAGCCTGAAGCCGGTGGGCGTCGTCTCGATGGAGCCCGAAGTCGATCTCTTGCAGCGGCTCCGGGAGGTGACGGAGAGAATCGAGAGGAGCTGGGGCTTGTGCACGGACCTCTGCGTCGATTCGTCGCTCCGTCCTCTCTCGGCGGAGATCGCCCACGACGCGTGCCGCATGGTCCACGAAGCCCTCGTCAACGCGGTGCGCCACGGAAACGCGTCCTCCGCGTCGGTCGATGTCCAACAAGCCCCGCGGGAGCTGCGGATCACGGTCTCGGACGATGGGCGAGGCTTCCCCGCGACGACCGCAGCCGAGCCCTCGGACGCTCCCGGGGGGAACCAAGGTCCATGGGCGCTGCGGGAGCGCGTTCGTGCGCTCGGCGGCTCGCTCTCGGCAGAGTCGACGAACGCGGGAGCCCGAATCGAGATCGTCCTGCCGCTGGGCGGGAGTGAGCAGCCATGGCGAAGATCCGAGTAGCCCTCGCCGACGATCACCCCATCATGCTCGACGGGATCGAGAACCTGTTGCGCTCGGATCCGGACTTCGAGGTCGTGGCGCGGTGCCGCAGTGGCGAGGAGACCCTGAAGGCGGTTGCGGACCTGGAGCCCGACGTTCTCGTGCTCGATCTGCGGATGCCCGGAATGGGCGGGCTTGACGTTCTGCGGCGGCTGAGGGAAGGCAGCTCACCTACCCGGGTCGTGATCCTCACCGGCGCGCTCGAGCCTCTGGACCTGGTCGAAGCCGTCCGGCTGGGTCTCGAGGGGTTGGTCCTGAAGGAGATGGCGCCTGAGATCCTGGTCCAGTGCCTCAAGGCCGTTCACGCCGGAGCCCAGTGGCTCGAGCGCGGCTCCATGGGCAGGGCGATGGAGGCCATGCTCGACCTCCGTTCGCCCGATCCGGGGCTGCAAGCGCTCACCGCACGCGAGCGCGAGGTGGTGGCCATGGCTGCGCACGGCCTCCGCAACAAGCAGATCGCCGATCGGCTCTTCCTGAGCGAAGGCACGGTCAAGGTCCACCTGCACAAGATCTACGAGAAGCTGGGTCTCGACGGACGGATGGCCCTCATCGTATGGGCGCGGGAGCGGGGACTGACCTGACCTTCCTCTCGCCGTCCGCCATGCGCCCCCTCAGGGCGGCCCGGGTGGTTCGAAGAGCCCGTACGGCTCTGCGCGCGGCAAGAATCAGCCCGCGATACGCGCTGGAGGGGAGGAGCGCACCGGCCCAGTGCATCGTTCGGCAGCCCAGAAAGGCGAGGAGGCGCCGGGGGACTCGGTTTGCGATTTCCCTCCGGGTCAGCAGGCCGTAAAAGGCGAGCAGGAGCATCGGGTAGTTCAGCTGGTATTCAATCTCGTTCGAGCCGAACCCCAAAAGCGGGCGTTCCTGGTACGGCTCTATATAACCGTCGGCGACAGCTCTTTCGTACAACGGGGTTCCGGGGAAGAATTGGAGCTTGAACAGGCGGACGTTCGCCGTCGGAGGCAGTTGGATCAGGTACTGGTAAGTAGCTAATACGTCATCCGGAGTCTCGTAAGGATTGTCGACGATAAAGTCCAGCCACAGCCGCAGCTTTCCTTCTTCCAAGTAAGGCGTGAGTTGCCGGACCACCTCCTTCGTCTTCTCTAATTTGATCTTTCGGTTGAACACCGCCTCCAGGACACGTTGGCTTCCGGACTGCACCCCCATCTGGACCTGTCGGAGACCCGCCTCCAACAGGATGTCGAGCTTCTTCTTGGTGAAGGTGTTTGCGCTGAACGTAACGAAGAACGGGAGCCCGATCCGTTTCTTGTACTCAGCTGCGAACTGCCGGATATTCTCCTCCGAGCGGGTGAGGAAGTCGTCGTCCCCGAAAGAGATGCTCTCGAAGAACGGAAACTTAGGAAGTACGTGCTCCAGCTCCAGGATGACGTTTTCTATGCTGCGAAATCGAATTTTGGTTTTTCCGTGCAGCAGCTCGTAGCGCACGTTGTTGCAGTACGAGCAAGAGTGCGGACATCCGAGGGACGTGAGAACGAAGTAAGTAGGACTCTTCGAGAGATACTCGGTGTAGTGCTCCCGGAGCACGTCTTCCGTCACGGGGACCAGGCGGTCCCCCAGGACGAACTGGTCTTCCAATTCGTGATCCGGAAAAGGTAGGCGGTCCAGATCTTCCGAGGGCGGCAGCGCGGCATTGGTTCGCTTCCTGCCGTCGATCATAAAAGACATGTTCGGGACGTCGGTGTAGTCTTCACCGGCTTCCATTTTGCGGACCAGTTCGACCACAGCGCGATCGCCCTCGGCGAAGCAGACTCCGTCCGCGTGCCGCAGGCTCAGGTCGGGGGCGGAGATGCAGTGGGGACCTCCCCAGACCACCTTCAAACCGGGGTAGCGCTCCCGGACGAAGCGTGTGACCTGCACCGCGCGTTGGGCGAAGAGGCTGTACACCGCCACCATCACGAGGTCGACCCTCTCGAGGACGGAATCGAGCTGCGCGATCTGTTGCGCCGTGTAGTCTCCCTTCGCAAAGAAGACCGTCTTGACCGAATGCCCCTCCCGCTTGAGGAGGGCCGCTATCAAGCGGGAACCGTCGGAGGACATGGTATCCGTCACATTGACGAGGCAAATACGCATGGACACCCTGAGGCTTCGACTGTGAGAAAACCATGCAGCTCATGTCGAGGAGCAAGCAGAGTATATGTGTTGTATGTCGCGGGAGCGATCTGGATTGGGATATAACGTCTTAGGCCTTTCGATAGATCGGATCTATATCCGAGGATATAGGTGCTCCTTGGCTGACTCTCTAGCCGATGATCGGTGTGCCGTGGAGTGTCGGACAGAGGCTGAACTCAAATCCCGCGACCGCCACTGTCCTGACTTGGTATGCCGGAAGGCGAGGGAGCGGTTCGCCCCATGGCCGAGTACGATGAAGTTCTCAAGGTGGGAAAAGAATTGCCCAGGTGCAGTCGCATATAAGAGCGGTTACCGCAGGGGATCCGTAAGAATAGAGCTGAGAGGTGCGCCAACTCAAGCACTTCTGTCGGAGGGGCTGTGTCTTCTTCTCTTGGGAACGAAGGTTGCTTGGAGCAATCGAGGGGGAGTGGCCGCGCGCGCTCCCCTTTTCGGTCCGGCGCATCGGGGGCGACCTGATGCGTCTCTCGTTCGGCCACACAACGAGGCATTGACAAGGAGGGTAGAAGACAATGAAACGAGGCAAGCTCGTCTGGATCGCCGGCCTGGTTGCCGGAGTGCTCGCCGTAGGCGCAGTGCCCTCCCTTTCCTCCGCCGAGGAGGTGGACCCGAACGGAGTCGCCGGGGAAGGCGCTCCGGCTCTCGCGCCCTCGTCCCCGCTGGACGCCCTGGCCGGAGGCCGCCGCTGCGTCCTCATGACCAATCCGGACATGCCCGGGGTGGAGTTCTACATTCAAGCCTGGCCGGGCGGCTACATCACGGGGTCGATCTGCGGCGCACCCGATTGGACCGTGACGAGAGTGGCGGTCAATCGGCCTGCCAAACAGGCGGAGCTGTGCGCCGAATACACGGGGGGCAGCAGCTGCGCCTACGCCTACCACCTTACGGTTACGAAAAGCGGCAGTCTGCTCGCCGGTGAGTACTGCTGGGACGATGGGACGTGGTGCTACCGCGCCGAGGTGGTGCCTACGCCCTGCGACTTCTGAATTGCCCATGACCTCGGGTCACCCCGAGAGAGCAAACCGGGACGTTGGGTAGGGCGGGAGGTTCCCGCGCAGCCGATTCGGCGGGGCAAGCCCCGCCCTACGGCGCGCCCTCGGCCATGGTGGAGGCCCCGTTTCTTTTAGGGGATGACCGAAGCGTAGGGAAGGGCGGAGGGCCGGCCAGCGGCGCCCGGCGAGATCAGCGCCGCGGGGGCAGACCCGCCTTCTCGGCCAGGAAGTCCGCGAGGCGCTCCGTCTCGACCTCGAGCTCCCGCGCGAGAGGAGCGGCTTTCTCCAGGGTCCCCGCCTTGGCCAGCTCCTCGAGCCCCGCCGCCAAGCAGCACGCCTCCTCGGCGCCCAGGATCGTGAGCGCTCCACGGTAGCTGTGGGCGGCCCTCTCGAGCGCCCGGGCGTCGGACTTCTCCAGGGCTTCGCGGATGCTCTCGAGCTTCTCCGGATAGTCTTCGAGAAAGGTCGTCACGAGACGGGCCAGGAGCCCTTGATCGCCGGCGACGGCGCGCAGGAGCCGGTCCACGTTGGCGGCGCATGAAGGCTCGCGATCGACCGCCGGCGCTGCCCGACCCTCGGTTCCCGCCTCGGGATCCGTCCCCCGGCGCTCTTCTTCCTTCCCCATTCCGTCTCCTTCATCCTGGCCCGCCGGGTGGCGCTCGGTGGTCGGGCGCGAGCGAGAAGCAGGGCGCCATCTTACTAGCACGGGAGGCGGGGCTGTCAAACGGTGGAATCGAGGTTTTCGGCTGTGCCCTCGGGCGCTCCGAGATTCAGGCGGAGGGGTCCGCACCGAGAATATCCGCCAACTCCCGGTCGATGCGCGCCTCCCACGAGCGGTTGGCGAGTGGACTGGCGGGGCTCGGGTGCGTCACACGCCCGATCCGGACGTCCAGGTGGCCCAGCGCTCGTAGCGCTCGCTCCTCGGCGAAACGGCCGATCCCGATGACGTAGCGGGGCCGGAGGAACTCGATCGTCCCGACGAGGGCCCGATCGCAGACCTCCAGGAGGGCCTTCCGCTCCGCCGGCGGCAGGCGATCCGGCGTGCGGTTTCGGCCGCTCTCCTCGAGGAAGAGGAGGGGACAGTAGTTGGCGACGAAGAAGCGGTCGAAGAACTTCTCGGGGGTGCCGAAGGACGCCCTCGCCCAGCCCCAGAACCGCCGTCCGCTCGCTTCGCTGCGCCGGCAGTCGAAGCCGAGCACCTTTCGCCGCGGGTGCTCCTCGCAGGGTCCGCCCACCGGTTCCTCGATGCCCAGCCAGCGGCGCACGAGCTCCACCTCCCCGAAGGGGACGCCCGTCTGGGCCATGCCCCAGGGCCCCGGGTTCATGCCCAGGAAGACGGCCTGCTTGGGCGGGGCGCCGTAGCGGGAGAGATACCGGTCGTAGGCCGCCCGAGCGTACTCGAGGGGGTTATAGACGTGGGTAACCGGCGGCCCGAAGTTGAGCCCCCGGAGCTCGCGGCAGAAGGCGTCCGTGACCTCCAGGAGGTCCATCACGCTCCCCTACCGTTACGCGACCTGCTCCTCCTGCCCGTCTCACCCTGCTCTTCTCTCAACCTCAACCTCAACCTGCTCTTCCTGTCTTTCCTGCTCTTCCTCACGCCTTCCCCCCGGCGCCCGGGCGCCCCTGCTCCGAGGTCATCAGGAGGTACGCCTCCATGAACTCGTCGAGATCGCCGTCGAGGACCTTCTGGACGTTCCCCTCCTCCAGGTCGGTCCGGTGATCCTTGATCTTCTGGTACGGCTGAAGGACGTAGGAACGGATCTGGCTCCCCCAGGCAATGTCCTTTTTCTCCGCCTCCTGGGCGTCGCGCTCTTTATCCTTCTCCTGCCGCCGCAGGTCGCGCAGGCGGGCCCTGAGGATCCGCATGGCGTTGGCCCGGTTCTTGTGCTGGCTGCGCTCGCTCTGGCAGGTGACGACGATGCCCGTGGGGATGTGGAGGATGCGTACGGCCGACTCGGTGCGGTTCACGTGCTGGCCCCCGGCGCCGCTTGCCCGGAAAACGTCCGTCCTCAGGTCCTTCTCGTCCACCTCGATGGTGGAGTCCTCCTCCACCTCGGGGTAGACCGCGACGGACGCGAAGGACGTGTGCCGGCGTGCCTGGGCGTCGAAGGGGCTGATCCGAACGAGCCGGTGCACGCCCGCCTCGGCCTTCATGTAGCCGTAGGCGTAGGGGCCGGCCACGGTCACGGTGGCGTTCTTCGTGCCCGCCTCATCCCCCGGGAGGTGGTCTACCACCTCGGCCGTAAAGCCACGCTGTTCCGCCCAGCGCAGGTACATGCGCAGAAGCATCTCCGCCCAGTCCTGGGCCTCGGTGCCGCCCGCGCCGGCGTTGATGGCGACGATCGCGTTGCCCGTGTCGTTCTCGCCGGAGAGCATCTTGTGGAACTCGATCTCGCGCAGGCCGGCCTCGACGGCCCGGAAGCGCTCCTCCATCTCCCGGCGCAGTTCCGGATCGTCCTCCTCCTCCACGAGTTCCAGGGCCACCGAGCACTCGTCGAGCTCGGCCTTGAGCTTCTTCCAGACCTCCACGTCGGCGCGCAGCCGGTTGCGTTCGCGGCCGACCACCGACGCCTGCTCGGGCTCGTCCCAGAAGCCCGGCCGGGCCATTACATCGTCGAGCTCGGCCGCCCGCTTCTCCTTCGCCCCCAAGTCAAAGAAGCCTCCACAACTCTTGGAGGCGCGCGTTCAACTCACCGATCTCTGCCCGGTCTGCCATGGTCAGCTCTTCCCCTTGTCGATGTCGCGGCCGCGCCGCTCTCTTCTACCGAAACGAACCACGATAGCAAAAAGCCCGGGCAGAGCCAACAGGCCGCTGGCAGGCGAGATCCAAGGCCGGACGCCCGTGGCGGGCGTGCGGTGCGGCGCCGGGTACGAGATCCGCAGGGAGAAGGCCGCGGGCTCCAGGAGCCTCGTCCACCGCAAGAGGCTCCCGCGCTCGTCGAAGGCAGCGCTGATGCCCGTGTTGGCTGCCCGGATGAGCGGGAGCCCGGTCTCCGCCGCTCGCCAGGCCCCAAAGGCGAGGTGCTGACTCGGGCCCGGGGTGCTCCCGAACCAGCCGTCGTTCGTGACCACGGTCAGGAGCTGCGCGCCCCGGGCGGCGTGCGTGGCCGAGAGGTCCGGAAAGATCATCTCGAAACAGACGAGCGGCCCGAGCCGCGGGATTCCGTCCAGGGCCGGCAGGGGGACGACGCCGGGACCGGAGGTGAAGTCTCCCACCCCCTGGACGAGCTTTGTCGCGAAGGGGAAGAGCCAGCCGAGCGGCATGTACTCGCCGAAGGGGACGAGGTGCACCTTGTCGTACCGGGCGACGATCTCCCCGGCCGGGCTCGCTACGAAGACCGCGTTCCGGCCCTCCATCCCGCGGGCGCCTATGACGTAGGCGGGCGCCCCGAAGAGGAGGTGGGCGCCGGTCTCTCGGGCCAAGGCCTCGACGGCGGCGCGCCCGGCGCTGGACTCCTGGACGTAGTAGGGGACGGCGGTCTCCGGCCAGATGATGAGCTCCTGTCCGCCCCTCGCTACCCGCCGCGTCAGCCCCCGGTAGATCTGGAGGGTGGTCGTGCGGAAGGCGAGGTCCCACTTCTGGGCCTGGTCGATGTTGCCCTGGACGACGCTGACGCGAAGCTCTCCCGCCTTGGGCGCCAGCGGTGCCGGGAGGACGAGGAGGAGGGCCGCCGCCGGGCCGCAGAGGGCCAGCGGCAGGAGACCGGGCCAAGACCGCCGAACCGGGCCCAGCGACGCTCGGACGCTCTGGGCGAGGGCCCACGCCAGGGCCGCCCCGGCGCTGGCCAGGAGGAGGCGTACGCCGTCGATGCCGACCCACGGAGCGAGCCCGAGCGCCCACGGGACGCGCCAGAGCGCCTGCGGCAGGTCGCCCCAGGGAAAGCCCGAGAAGAGCGCGCCCCGGACGCCCTCCAGGGCCGTCCAGAGGAGCGGCGCCAGGGCGAGCCCCCAGGGGGAGCGGCCCCGCGACGCCAGTGCCACGAGAACGCAGGCGACGGCCGGGTAGAGGGACAGATAGGCGGCGAGCAGGACCAGGCAGGCGGCGCCGGCGGAGAGCGGCAGCCCACCGTAGCGCGTGACCGTCGGCACGATCCACCAGACGAGCGTCCCGAAGAACCCCAGGCCGTAGAACCAGCCGCGCAGGAGCGATCTTCGGACGCCCGCGGGCGAGAGGACGCAGGAGGCCCACAGCGGGGCCGGGCCAACGACAGCGAGCGGCCACAGGCCGGCGGGCGGAAAGGCAAGGAGGGAGACCGACGCGCCCCAGAGCGCGAGAGCCCAGAGCCACGGGTCCTGCCAACAGGACGCGGTCGGTGCGTTTCCAGCTTTCAAGGTGGGAGGCCTCAAGGGAGCGAAGCTACGGCCCGGCTTCGCCTTCTCCGAGCTCGCCGGCGGCTTCGGAGGGCGCGATCTTGCGGATCCTCAGCTCTTTCACGCGCCGCCGGTCGGCGTCTTCGACGGTAATCTCCAGCCCTCTGTGCCGGAATACCTCTCCGGACTCCGGGATCCGGCCGAGAACGTGGAAGACGAGGCCGCCGAGCGTCTCGTACTCGCCGTTGGCTTCGAGTTCGATGCCGAGTCGTTCCTCGAGCCGCTCGACTTCCGTCCGGGCGTCGACCCGGAACTCGTCTCCCATGGCGGTGATCTCGGTGGGCTCTTCGTCATCGTACTCGTCCTGGATCTCCCCCACGATCTCTTCCAGGACGTCCTCGAGCGTCACCAGACCCGAGATGGCTCCGTACTCGTCGACCGCGAGCGCCAGGTGTACCCGCCGCTTCTTGAACTCCGCGAGCAGCACCTCGAGGTTCATCGTCTCGGGGACGAAGAAGGCGGGCCGCAGGATCTCGCAAAGGGGTGGGTGCGGCGGCCGGGCTTCCCAGAAGCGGAGCACGTCCCGGGCCGTGATGAGGCCCACGATGTGCTCGGGATCTTCCTCGTAGATGGGGAGCCGCGAGTGCCCCTCTTCGACCATCCGCCGGACCAGCTCGTCGAGGCTGGAGTCGCGGTCCACGGCTACCATCTCGGTGCGGGGCACCATGATCTCGCGGACCACGGTCTTGCGAAAGGAGAGCACCGACAAGAGCATCTCGCCCTGCTCTTCGTTGAGCAGTCCTTCCGCGGCTCCTTCTTCGATGAGGTGTTCCATTTCCTTGACGAGATCGCGCCTCGACCTGGCGCGGCCCGTCAGCCAATCAAGAACCATTTTCCAAGGAGAGTCTTCGATTTCGGGAGGCATCGTTCCAAAAGAGCTGCAGAAAGAAGCCGTCAGGGACGGACAGAGAGACGGATCATACGAGTATGGGCACGGCGGTTCAAGCAAACAACCAATAGAGAAGGGCCGACACGGCCGCTCCCAGGGCGCCGCCGACCGCCACCTCGACGCGCGTGTGTACGCGTAGGAGGAGTCGGCTGTGGCTCACCATCAGCGCCAGGAGCCCCGAGAGCGCGGCCACGGTCGCGTCGCGCGTGTGGAGCGCGAGGAGCGTGGCGATCGCGAACGAAACCGCGGCGTGGCCCGAGGGGAAGCCCCCATGACAGGCGCGGCCCCGCCCGACGAGGACCTTCCCGAGGATCACCAGCACGAGCACCGAGAGGAGCGTCGAGACGATCCCCACGGGCTGCAGCCGGTCCAGAGCCTGCAGGGCGCCGCTCGCCGGTGGGCTGACGCGCGGCCAGAGGACGACCCAGCCCACGGCCGCCGCCACGAAGGCAGCGACGAGGACCGCCCCCGCCGCGACGTCCTTCGCCGCCTTCGCCAGCGGGTGGAACTCGGGAGAGACGAGGTCCACGCCCGCTTCCACCGCGGTGTTGAAGAGCTCCGCGATCAGCACCGCGCCGGCAGCCAGCGCGAGGAGCGCGAACTCCGACGAGCTGACGGCGAAGCCGGGCGCGAGGACGAGGACCGCCAGCCCGGCCAGGAGGTGCCAGCGCAGGTGGCGTTGCGTCCGGACGGCGTGGAGGATCCCGTCAACTGCGCAGTTGAGGGACTCGAGCCAGGTGTCAGGCTTCACGGCGGACGAGCTCGAAGAGCTCGCTCTCCTTGGCTTCCATCTCGGGGGCGCGGTGGGCCTGTTCGCCCTCGTGGTCGTACCCGACGAGGTGAAGGATGCCGTGGATCAGGAGGTAAGAGAGCTCGTCGTCCAGCGAGAGGCCGCCCTCCTGGGCGTCTCTCCGGGCGGTGTCGACGCTCACGACGACGTCGCCGAGGACCCCGGGTTCGAGGTCCGCGTACTCGCCCTCCCTTTGGGCGAAGCTCATGACGTTCGTGGGGGTGTCCGCGCCGAGGTAGGTCCGGTGGAGCTCCCGGATCGCTTCGTCGCTGCAGAGCCAGATCGAGAGCTCTTCCTCCTCACATCCCAAGGCGCCTAAGGCTCTCTGCGCCCTGCGCCGCAGCTTCTCCTCGTCGATCCCGGCCTGCTCGAAGTCGTTCCGAATCCAGATCACCATGAGTGCGTTTTTCCTTCTGCGCCGCCAGCGGGTAATCGATCCGCTGGTGGTGGATTCCAGTCAGGATCCTCGAAAAGCTCCGCGCGATCTCGTGCAGGTCCTTCAGCGTGAGGTCGCACTCGTCGAGCTGGCCGTCCGAGAAGATCCGGTTGATGAGGTTCTGGACGAGGCCGTGGATGCGCGCCGGCTTCGGATCCGGGAGCGTCCGGGCCGCGGCCTCCACGGCGTCGGCGAGGAGAACGAGGGCGGCCTCCCGGGAACGCGGCTTCGGACCCGGGTAGCGGTAGTCGGATTCCTGGACGTCGTCGAGGCCGGGCCGCGCGCTCTGGCAGGCCTTGTCGTAGAAGAACTGGATGAGGCCCGTCCCGTGGTGCTGTCGGATGATCGCCACGATGTCGCGGCCCAACCGGTGCTTGCGGGCCAGCTCCACGCCTTCCTTCACGTGGGACATGAGGATCAGGGCCGACATGCTCGGGCGCAGCTTCTCGTGCCGGTTCCCGCCGTCGGCCTGGTTCTCGACGAAGTACGAAGGCTTGCTGATCTTGCCGACGTCGTGGTAGTAGGCGGCCACCGCCGCCAGCAGGGCCCGGGCACCGATGGACTCGGCCGCCGCCTTCACCAGGGTGCCGGTCACGATCGAGTGGTGATAGGTGCCCGGCGCCCGCACCATGAGGTCCCGCAGGAGCGGGTGGTCGAGGCTGGCGAGCTCCATCAGCCGCATATCGGTGGTGTAGCCGAAGATCGTCTCCGCCACCGGCACCACGGAGAGCGCGAGGAAGCCGCCGACGATGCCGCTCGCGATCGCCATCAGGATGATCGTGGCCGCCTGCGGCTGGGCGCCCCAGCCCTCCAGCCAGCCGAGCCCCCAGGCCGAAGCTCCCTGGGCGAGCCCCATCCAGATCCCCGCCCGGATGAACTCCGTTCTCCGGCACGCGCGGGCGGCGCGGTGCGCGCCGATGAGCCCGCCGGTCAGGAGGTAGAAGAACGCCGGGAGGCTCCGGTCCGCCGGCAGGGAGGCGAGCGCGCAGAAGGGCACCGCGGCGACGAGCGCCGTCTCGGAGTTGATGACCGCCCGTACGACCATTACCGCCGACGCGATCGGCAGGGCGAAGAGCGCGGCGTTTTCCGGCAGGTAGGGCATCAGGTCCCCCACGCCGGCGCCCACGTGGAGACCCACCCGCTCCATGACGAGCCAGAGCGCGAGGACCGAGCCGAGGAAGGCGAGGTCCCGCGGCTCGTGCCGGAACTTCTTGATGTTCGAGCGGCCGAAGTCGTAGGCCGCGTAGAGGAGGAGCGCCGCGAGGAGGAAGACGCCCGCCCAGCCCTCCCACCGTTAGTCCCTTCCCGCGACCTTCGCGTGGACGGCGAGCTTCTGCGCCTGCCCGGCGGTAACGCGGTCCCCTTCCCGGACCAGCATCTCTCCGCGCCGGATCTCGTAGAGGACGGGTCTTGCGCCGTTGCGGGCCGCCGCTCGCCTGGCGGCGGTCTCTTCCCCGTTGTAGGTCAGGTTGGGGCGGAGCAGGACGGCCGCGATCTTCCGGGTGCCGTCCCTCACCGGCCCGGCGCCCTGGGAGGTCTCCAGCTCGCGCTTGACGAGGTCGAAGTCTTCCACTCTCGAGGGGTCGGCGAGCGGTCGCTCCTCTCGCGTGCCGAGGTTGCGCACGACGACCTTGTTCGGTTTCTCGCTCAGAACGACGTTACGGTTCGCGACGACCCCTCTCTCGTACAGGGGGCCGAGGGCGGAGCGGATACCCGCCTCGATGAGCGGACGGTTGGCGGGCTCGCGGAGGAGGCGCAGGAACTCGACGGGTACGGTGAAGCCCCAGCGGCTCGACAGGGCCCGGCGCGCCGACCGCTCTCCCTGCGGGGAGGCCGCGCGCACCGCCTTCAGCTCTTCCTCCAGGGAGGCGAGGGACCGCTCGAGGGCTTCGGGGTCGTAGTCGTAGATCGTGGGAGCCGCCGACTCGGCGAGCCTTCGGGCGCGTTCGGTGGCTTCCGAGTCCTCCAAGAGGAAGTCGAGCGAAGCCTTGACGTCGACCCGAGCGATCTCGCCGTGATCGTATGCGATTCCGCGCGGCTGGGTTTGATGGCCGATGAGGAAGCTCGCGAGCGCGGCGAGCAGAAGCAGAAGGGCGAAGCGGGCGAACCGGGACTGGCTCCACCTGCGCTGGTCCGTCCCTTCGTCGTCGGTCGAGCCGTCCGACGGCGGCTTCGGATCCAGCCTGGAAGAATCGAGCATCTCTCCTCCGAAACCGTTGCACTATAGGGCACCCCCCTTCAGGGTGTCAAGATCCCCAGGAATCCTAGGGAAAACCGTTGTCGCTCTTCGACGGCGTGTGATACGGTACAGCGGCTTGTACGAGGAGGTGCCCGCTGAAGCAGTCCTCCCGGCGAGAGGCGCTCGACGGCCTCGTGGTCCCGAGGGCGCGCCTCGCCGATGCAGAACCCCCTCGACGGAAGCGCTCTGCAAAGACGATCCTGACGGCCCGGCGAGCGCGGGGCTCTCCCGCGCCCATGGAGGCCCCGACGTGACGGATCCGGTCCCCGAGGCGCGAACCCTGCTCGTCATCTCCGACCCGGCGCCGTGGATCCCCACCGGGGGCGTTCTCGGCGACTGGCGGCTCGAGGTGTGCCACGCCGGCAGCCTCGAAGAGGCCAGAGCGTTGCGCGAGCCCTCGACCTGGGATGTGATCGCCTTTCGGGCGGAAGAGCTGAGGCGGACCGACCGCCCCTTCGTGGAAACCGTGAGGGAGATCGGTCCCGAAGCGACCTTCCTCTCGATCGCCGGGGAGCCAGACCTCCAGGAAGCGATCTCGCTTCTCAAGCACGGCGTCTACGAGTACCTGCAGGAGCCCCTCGAGCCGGCCCGTTTTCTGCAGTCCGTGGTGGAGGCCATCGAGAACCGGGAGGCGTTCCGGGAGATCCTGAACCTCAACCGGGAGCTCGAGGCCCAAAAACTCCGCCTCGAGGCCGAGAAGCTCGAGCTCGAAAAAAAGAACCGCGAGCTGGAGGCGATCAGCCGGGCGGCGCGCGCCGTCTCCTCGTCCCTGGATCTCGACGAGATCCTCACGCAGCTTGCCCAGCGGATCCGGGACACTTTTGAGTTCGAGCGGATCGTGATCGGTCTCATGGATCCCTCGCTCGCCTGCGAGGAGGCGAAGGTGGCCCTCGGCGTGCCCGAGGGCGATCGCGAGGGGCTCCTTCAGCGGATGCGATGGTTCCTGAAGGACGCGCGGCGTCAACCCTGGATTCGCGCAGTGCTCCGGGACGGGTGCACGCTCCGGATCGAGGATCCGGCCGCCCATCCGGACACTCGGGGCACGCCGCTCGCGGAGCTCCACAGCACGGGCTTCATCAAGATGCCGATGGTCGCCCGGGGGAACGTGGTGGGAACGATCACGGTCGAGAACCCGGCGTCGCGGCGGGCGATCCAGCAGGAGGACCTGGACGTCCTGGGGATCTTCGCCGACGCGGCGGCGATGGCCGTGGAGAACGCGCGCCTCTACCACACGATGAAAGAGCTCGCCGTGCGCGACGAGCTGACGGGCATCTACAACCGCCGCCATTTTCTGCGTCAGCTCGACGCCGAGTGGAGCCACGCGCTACGGCACGCCATGCCGCTCTCCCTGCTCATGATCGACCTGGACCACTTCAAGACGTTCAACGACGGAAACGATCATCTGACGGGCGACGCGGCGCTCCGGAAGGCGGCGGGGACGTTCCTGCGGAACACCCGCGGCATCGACACCGTCGCCCGCTACGGGGGCGAGGAGTTCGTCGTCATCCTGCCTCGGACCTCGAAGCAGAACGGCGGGCTGGTGGCGGAGAAGCTGCGAAGAGCCGTCCTTCGGGCGACGTTCGCCGGCGAAGAGGCCCTCCCCGACGGGAAACTGACGATCAGCGTCGGCGTGGCGGCCTATCCGGAGGACGCCTCCACGGCCCAGGAGCTCCTCGAACGCGCCGACTGGTCCGTCTACCGGGCAAAGGCAGACGGCCGCAACCGCGTCTGTCTCTTGACCTTCGACTGCGCTCCGGTCGCTTCCGCGGCCCAGTGAGCCCCGCCCCCGCGTTTAAGCCCCCTCGGAGGAGTTCCCAACGTGTCCCCTGGTCGACCTGAACGCGTCCTCCTGCCGGGCAATCAAGCGAGCGCGCGCGGCGCCGTGGAGGCCGGCGCCCGGCTGGCGATCGGCTATCCCGGCACGCCCGCGACGCTCGCCCTGGAGTACCTCCTGGCCGATCCGCCGGAGGGGATGCGGGTCGAGTGGGCGGTAAACGAGAAGGTCGCCCTGGAGGTCGCCGCGGGGCACAGCTGGGCCGGTCAGCGAAGCTACGTCGCAATGAAGATGTCGGGACTCAACGTGGCGGCCGACGCCCTGCTCTCGATCGCCACCTCGGGGACGCGGGGCGGGCTCGTGCTCTACGTCGGCGACGACCCCGGGATGTACTACGGCATGGTGGAGCAGGACTCGAGGCTGCTCGCCCGGCTCGCCATGGTCCCGATGCTGGAGCCCGGGACGCCCCAGGAGAGCAAGGACTTCACCGTCGCCGCCTTCGAGGTCTCCGAGGCGGCCGAGCTGCCCGT
>JACRCS010000726.1 GCA_016218905.1 Deltaproteobacteria bacterium | reverse complement strand
GTCGGCGACCTCCTCCTGGAGGTTTCGGTTGGTGGCGGCGACGATCCGCGCGTCGACCCGGAGCTCCCGATTGCCGCCGAGCCGCCGAAACGTTCCGTTCTCCAGGGCCCGCAGGAGCTTCGCCTGCGCGCCGAGCTTCATCTCTCCCACCTCGTCTACGAAGAGCGTGCCCTGGTGGGCGAGCTCGATCAGGCCGCGCTTCTGGTGCACCGCGCCCGAGAAGGCCCCCTCCTCGTGGCCGAAGAGCTCGCTCTCCAGGAGGTTCTCCTGGAGGTTGGAGCAGTTGATGGCGATGCAAGAGCGGTCCTTCCTCGCGCTCAGCCGATGGATCGCGAAAGCGATCAGCTCCTTTCCGACGCCGCTCTCCCCCTCGATGATCACCGGCGAGTCGGTCCGCGCGACCTTGGCGACGTCGTCCATCAGGCGTTTCATGACCCCGCTCCGATAGATGATCTCCCCATGGACGTCCTTCCGGGTGAGCTCCTCCTTCAGGAGGACGTTCTCCTGGACGATGCACGCCTTCTCGGCGGCCTTGTCGATCGTCGCCTCCAGTTCGGGGAGCTTGCAGGGCTTCGTCAGGTAGTGATAGGCGCCGAGCTTCATGGCTTTGATCGCGGAGTCGATGCTCCCGTGGCCGGTGATCATGATGACCTCGGGCGAGGCCTCCCACTTCTTCACCGTCTCCAGGAAAGAGAGCCCGTCCATGCCCTGCATTCTGATGTCGACGAGCGCGACATCGAAGGCCTCCGCCTGGAGGACCTTCACGGCCTCCTCTGCGCTCGAGACTCCCCGCACCGGATACCCCTTTCGGGCGAGACGCTGCTCGTACACCGTGCGGAGCGGAACCTCGTCGTCCACGATCAAGACTCTCGGCTTCTCAGGGCTGCTCATGCTTCACACGCGGGGAAGGTGAGGGTGAAGGTGGTTCCTCGCTTTTCTTCGCTGCAGACCTCGATGGTCCCACCGAATCTCTCCACGATCCGGTAGCAGATCGAGAGTCCCAGGCCCGTCCCCTTGTTCGGGGGCTTCGTCGTGAAGAACGGATGAAAGATCTTCTCCAGCTGTTCACTGGACATCCCGACCCCGTCGTCTCGCACGGCGACCCGGACCTCGGACCCCACGCGAGAAGTCGAGATCTCGATCTTTCCGGCCTCGCCGATCGCGTCAAAGGCGTTGTTGAGCAGGTTCACGAAGACCTGCTCCATCTGCGACTCATCCCCCCGGACCGCCGGGAGCCGCTCGTCCAGGCTCACGCGGATCCGCGCCCGAGCCGAGCCGTCGACGAGCCCGCTCAGGCTGACGACCCTCTCCACGACCTGGTTCAGGTCCACGAGCGTCACGGTCGGCTGCTTCAGCCGGGCGAAGTCGAGGAGGTCGTTCGTGATCTGCTTGCAGCGAAACGACTGCTCCTGGATCAGCCGCACCAGGGGACGAATGGTTCCATTCAAACCTCGGGCCATAACGTCGGGGGACTCCTCGATCAGATCCAGGACTTCCTCCGCGCAGGCGGCGATCGTCGCGAGCGGGTTGTTGATCTCGTGGGCGACTCCGGCCGCCATCCCCCCCAACGCGGACATCTTGCTCGCCTGGAGGAGCTGCGCTTCCAGCTCCCGCTCCACTTTCTCGCGTTCCGTCACGTCCTCCATGAAGAGGATGGCGCCGTACTGGTGCCGCCGGTCGTCGAGCAGGGGAAGGACGCGGTAGTTGATGGAGGCGTGGACGCCCTCTCCCGAGAGGTGGAGCTTCGCAAAATCCGTCGCGAGCCCCGACTGGAAGACTCGCTCCAACGCGAGCGCGGCCTCGTCGCCACCCAGGAATCGCAGCCGCCGGCGGAGGTCGGAGCCGATGAGCTCCTCCTTCGGGGCGCGAAGCAGCGCCGCCATGCCCGTGTTGACGGTCCGCAGGCCGTACTCGGGGTCGAGCACCGCGATGCCGGTGGTGATGCTCTCCAGGATGTGCTCGTCATAGGCCTGGATGCGCTCGAGCTGCCTCAGGTACTGCGTCTTATCGGTCGTGTCCTCGATGATGCAGATCAGTCCCTCTACGGTGTTGTCTCTGGCCTTGAGGGGTACGCCCCGCACGGTCATGTAGAGGTGTCGGCCCGTGAGCTGGGTGGTGTAGGAGACGTCGCTCACTTCGAAGGGCTCTCCGGCGAGCCCCTTGGCGAGATAGTAGTCCAGGCCTGCCGCCTTCACTGCCGGCGCGTTGAGCCAGTCCATGCCGAGGACCAGCTGGGGCGGGGGGTTGCCCGCTATCTTGAGGTGCGCGGGGTTCGTCGTCGTGATGATCCCGTGGCGGTCGAGAGTAAATATCCCTACGGGAGCGTGGGTGACGATCTTCTCGTGGAAGACGGAGAGCTTTCCGTGTTCCCGGAGGGCCTCCTTCTCTGCCGTAACGTCGCGGATGTAGTCGACCATCGCCACGATCTCGCCCGTGGCGCTCCTGCTGGGGAGGCATGTCAGGTGAAAGGCGCGCTCGGTGGAACCGTATCGGCCCGACTCTTCGAAGTCGGAGACGCTGGATATGCGCCCGGGATGGACGTAGGGGCAGGGAGAGCACGGCGCCTCCCGGTTGAAGAGCTCGTAGCACCTGCCGTAGCCCGGTACGAAGTGGGGAAAAAGGCTTTCGAGGTGGGGGCTGTGCCAGAGCAGCCGGAACCCCGGAGCGATCGCAACGCATGCGGAGCGGGTGTGGCGGAGAAGGGTTTGAAAATAGTGCGGAAGTGGACGAAAGGCCTCTGAGCCGGCGTCGGTCATTTGCTGGGCCCGTGCGGCGCTGTGCCGGGATGGGAGCTGTGAAAACACGTTTGCAAGATGTCCCGCATTATGCCCCTGCCTGCGGCGCAGGAGAAGTCGGATCGACCCCGCTCCGGCGGCCGTCGTCCGGTCGGCTCGACCGCGGGGCCTCAACCGGATCCGGTCGCGTAGGTACAGAGTGTCCGGCCCTCCTTTCGATTGTCGCGGGCCTCCTCCCGCCGGCGCGTCGCCCTACTGCGGATTGACCGATTGTCCCCAGGCATCGCCACCTGCGGACCGGATGAGTATACTTTGCCCGAATCTTGACGGTGACGGAGCGCTGTCTAGTCTTTAGGGCATGGTTTTGAGACGGGGTGCTTCCGAAGCCCGAGGAGAGGAGGCGAGCGATGGCGCATTACCCTTACCGTTGCACCGGATGCAACCAGGAGTTCGAGATCGAGATGAAGCCGAGCGAGGTAGGCAAGAAGCCGATCGCATGCCCGAAATGCAAGAAGACGGACGTGTCGCGCGTATATACAGTGTTTGCTCTCAAGACCAGCCGCAAGTCGTGATCTTGATGCCCGAACAGCCGCTGCCCTGCCGGTGGCGATGCACGAACCAACCGCACGGGATACTATCGGTGGCCGTTCCTCTTGTCCCGGTACACGTAGGCGAACCGGGAGGCAGGCGTCGAGCCGAAGGCAGCCGAGACCCGCCCCAGAGAAGCTGCACTGATGATCTCGTTCTTCGGTAGGAGGAGGGTCCCGTCCTCCTTGGCGAGGTCCTGGGACAGCACCATCCCCGCCTCGAGCTTCTCCAGCGAGATCCTCGCCTCGGTGACCGCGTCGTATCGAGGGGGGTGGTATTGGTAGCGCCGACTCTTCACGGCCTCCGTGAAGATCCCGGGGCTCTCCCCGGCGGAGGCCTGACGCCGGCCGTCGGCAGGCGTCGGGTCCGGGGCCGTCGCCAGCCATCGCCTCTCACCCGGTTCCAGCGGCATTCCGAGCACATCCAGGAGGGCTGCGCAGACGGCCTCTTCGAACTTCCGGCCGCACTGCGCCCGGAGCGCGGCGGCGATGAAGCGGGCCTCGGCTCCGGTCCGTGGGGTGCCGCGACTCAGGTGGTCATAGAAGTCGAGGGCCCGCACGACTCTGGCGCCGAGCGGTATGGCGTCACCCACGAGTCCGTCCGGGTAGCCGGATCCGTCGGCATTCTCGTGGTGATGCCGGATCATGTCGGCCACGTCCTCCAACCCCTCGACCAGCCGCACATGAGCCTCCCCAGTCCGGACGTGTTTCATCACTTCTTGACGCTCCTCCCGCCCCAGCTGCGCCTTCGGCTTGGCGAGAACGGCCTCCGGAAGCCCGATCTTGCCGATGTCGTGGAGCAGGGCCGCTACCGTCATATCTTGGGCGGCTATCCGGTCGCGCACACCGAGCCGGGTACAGACCTGGGGGACCAGTCCGGCGACTCGGCGGCAGTGGGCCGCGACGGACGGGCTGTTCAGCTCGAGGAGTCCGGCGAAGGCCTTGATCGTCGCGAGATTTCGCCGCCGAAGCGTCTCGTTGAGTCCCTCCGAAAGACGCAGGGCTCGTCGGAGTTCCTCCGTCCGCTGCCTCACCTTGGCTTCAAGGCCCTCATTCAGTTCGCGAAGTTCACCGTTTCGGCGCCGCACCTGCTCTTGAAGCGCCACGTTCTGCTTCTTGATTCCCTGTTCCGTGAGCGACTCTGCCACGAGCTCGATGAGGGCCGAATCGCTCCACGGTTTCGGCAAAAACCGGTACACCCGTCCCTCGTTGATCGCCTGCACGGCAGACGCGGCGTCCGAATAGCCCGTCAGCATGATGCGCACCGCGTCGGGCTGAAGGATCTTCGCCTGGGAGAAGAACTCGGCCCCGCTCATCCCCGGCATTCGCTGATCCGAGATGATCAGCGAGACCTCGTTGGACTCGAGAAGCGAAAGCGCTTCCGGGCCGTTGCTCGCGGTCAGGATCTCGTAGTCCCCCCGGTGAAAGAGCCGTTGGAGGGTCTTGAGAACGTTCTCCTCGTCGTCGACGAATAACAGCCGATGCCGCACGGGTCAGATGGCCGGCGGGCACGCGGTCGCCACTTGACGCGCAAGAGCGGATTTCACCGATTTCCGCATGACTGCGGAATCATCGACGATCAAGATCGGCATTGGTTTCTCCCGGTCCGATCGGGCATGAGTGGCGCAGCGTCCGGCGACCCGCCGAGTCTGCCCGTCAAGAGACGGCGACGTTGGCGAGTTGCGCCGGTCCGGCAGAAGGAGCGCCCATTGCGCTGAACTGTCAACATTTTGCGTAGCACGCATCTTTTCGTCATAACTGCGCACGGCCTTGAGTAACATGCACGCCCGTGGAAGGACCGGTGGGCTGGCGGTAGAGGCGGCCCTACTTCTCGATCTGGCCGGCCCGGTACTGGAGGTAGGCGTCGCGCACGGCTTCGTACGGGTCGATGGCGGCTTCCTTGAGGGATTCGTAGTCTCCGAGGCGAAAGGAGAGGTCATTCACCTTTCGGCCGGTGTTGATCCCGAAGGCGGCCCGGGGCTCCACGTAGACGACGGGGTCGAGGTTCCAGTCGGCCACCATGCCTACGGTGTCCCGCAGGGTCGACGGGCCGAAGAGCGGCCAGACGACGTAGAGTCCGGGACCGATGCCCCACCGGCCGAGCGTCTGTCCCGTATCCTCGTCGGGCACCTGGAGCTCCGGGTCGGAGCCGGTCCAGTCGAGTAGTCCGAACAGGCCCAGGGTGCTGTTGATCATAAAGCTGCCGAGCTCGATCCCCGCCCCCCGCACCTTCCCCTGGAGCGCGTTGTTCAGGAAGCGCACCGGGGTCGCCAGGTTGTGGAAGAAGTTCTTGAGTCCGATTCGGAGGGGGGCGGGCGTGACCGCCTTGTAGCCGCGGGCAACCGGTTTCAGCACCCAGAAGTAGAGGCGGTCGTTCACCGTGAACATCAGGCGGTTCCAGCCGCGCAGGGGGTCCGGCACCGCCGGCGGCTCCGGTTCCTCGGCCTCCTCCGGCGACGCCTCCGCGCCCGCGGCAGGCGCTTCGGCCGCGGGCAGACCCGGCGGAGCGGGCCGCGGCTCGACTGGCTCCTCCGCGGCCGGCGAGCCCTCGGGGAGCGCGGGAGCGACCCGGCCGGCCGGCTCGGTTCCTTCCAGCGACGGGTTTGCCGGCGCGCTCCGGGCGGCTACGGCCACGGTGAGCGCTCCGAGAGCGGCCGAGAGGAGCAGTCGTCTTCGCCCCTCCCGGCGCCCGAAGGGCATCACTGCTTGGGCTCCTCTTTGTTCCTCTTCCGGATCCTCTCGATGAGCTGGTCGGGCGACTCCTTCAGCAGGATCTGGCTGAACTGCGAGCGGTAGTTCTGGATCAGGCTCACCCCCTCCACGTGGATGTCGTAGATCCGCCAGTTGCCGCCTTTTACGTTCAGATTGTAGTCCACGGGGACGTCGCCGCCCTCCCGGACCACTCTGGTGCGGACACTCGCCCGCCCATTGGGAAGCGCCTCCTCCGAGAGGAAGACCACCTTCTCGCTGTGGAAGTTACTCTGGATCTTGCGGATATAGGTGTTGGAGAGGAGCTCGGTGAAGGCGTCGGTGAAGGCGGTCTTCTGGGCGGGAGTGAAGCCGGCCCAGTTCTTCCCGGCCGCGCGCGCGCAGATCTCCTCGTAGTCGAAGAGTCCGCCGATGATCTCCCGAATCTTCTTGAACTGCTCTTCCCGGAGCGCGGGCGCCCCCTTCGCGTACTTGGGGTCCCGAAGGATCGAGAGCACGGACTCCACCGGGCCCTCGATGGAGGCCTTGGCGCTGCCCGTGGCGGCCGACGCGCCGGAGAGGAGCGCCAGCGCGACGAGGAGCGCGGAAGCGAAACGGGCGAGAGTGCGCATTTTCGTTCTCCTGGTGTCCCGTGCGGTTAGTTCGAGCAGAGCGACCAGCAGGCCGAACGGCGGCGAATCAGCGCCGTTCGGCCGTCGCAGGCGTTCAACAGCAGGCAAGGAGTTCCCAAACGGGACACTAGACCTTTCCCATGACGTAGCGGCTGATCAGCTCCTCCAGGTCGACGGCCGACTCGGTCTCCGTGATCAACTCGCCGGAACGGAGCGTCCGATTCGAGCCGCCCGGCGAGAGCTTCACGTACTTGTCCCCGATCAGCCCGGAGGTCTTGATGGAAGCGATGGTGTCGTCCGAGAGGGAGAGGCCCTTCGTCAGCTTCAAGGCGACGATGGCGGCGTCCTTGGCGGGGTCGTACCGGATCGCGTCGACCTTCCCGACCGCCACCCCCGCCATCTCCACCGCCGCGCCCACCTTGAGGCCGGTCACGGAGTGGAACCGGGCGTAGTATGACTCCTGGCCGCTCCCCAGGATCTCCAGCTTTCCGAGCTTCACGGTGAGGTAGCCGACCGCTACCAGGCCCACCACGACGAAGAGCCCGGCCCAAAAGTCGAGCGCCGTCTTCTTCATGCTTCCTCCAGTGCGCAGAAGTTGAAATCGAGGACAGTGTTCCGGTCCCGTTCGGCCAGCGCCACCAGGTCCTCGATGCGCATGCCCTTGGCCGCCTCCGCCGCCCCGGCGTGGAGCTTCAGGCACAGTCCCGGCGGAACCTCCGCCTCGAAGATGCCCTCTACGCTCATCTCGCCGGTTAGCTGCGCCGCGTAGTGTCGCGCCTTCTTGAGGTCATCGCCTCCCAGCAGGATCGCGATCCGGTTGGAACCCAGCCGCGCGCAAGTATCGGTCTCCCTCAGGTACCGGCGCACGTGGGCGCCGAGCCGCCGGATGACCTCCTGCCCGGCCACGTAGCCGACGCCGTCGTACACCTCCTCGATGTTCTCGGCCGTCAGGAGGAGCATCGAGAAGGGGATGCCCCAGCCCTCCAGCCGGCGCATCTCTTCACGGAAGTGTTGCCCGATGCGGGGCGCGTGGGACATTCCCGTGAGCTCGTCGTGGCGGACCTCGAGACCTCGGACGAAGGCGCGCACCACCGGGTCCTCGGACCGCTGGATCTCGTCGGGAGTGCCGACGAACCGGATGTTCCCCTCGTCGAGCATGGCGATGCGCTGGGAGAAGGAGAAGACGTCCGGGATCTCGTGGCTCACCACCACGCCGCTGAAGCCGAACTTCCGCTGGTAGCCGGAGATCATGGAGTGGACGGCCGCCTTGCGGACGGGATCGAGGCCGGTCGTGGGCTCGTCGAAGAGCACGACCTCGGGCTCGGTGATGAGGGCCCGCGCGAGGGCGACCCGTTTCTTCATGCCTCCGGAGAGCTCGCCCGGGTACTTGCCCTCGATGCCGGGAATGTCGAGCTGCGTCATCTTCTCCTCGACGCGTGCCCGCACCTCCTGCTCCCCCAAGGCGTCGCGCTCCCGGAGGGGCAGGGCGATGTTGTCGAAGACGGTCATCGACTCGAAGAGCGCGGTGTTCTGGAAGAGGAAGCTGATGCGCCTCCGGAACGCCTTGCGCTCGGCCCGGCTCATGCGGGAGACCGGCACGCCCTCGTAGTAGACCTCGCCGGCGTCGGGCTCGAGGAGGCCGATGATCACCTTGAGGGTGACGCTCTTGCCGACGCCGCTCTTCCCGATGATCGTCGTGATCTGCCCCCGCGGGATGGAGAGGTCGACGTTCTGGAGCACGGGGGTGCCCCAGAAGGTCTTGCTCACGCCCTCCAGCCGGATCAGGACGTCTTCCAAAGCGCGGCTCCTACAGGAGAAACGAGGTGAGGACGTAGTCGGCGACGAGGATCAGCACACAGGACGTCACGACCGCCCGGGTGGTGGAGAGCCCCACGCCGCGGGCCCCGTGCCCGTCTCGCCGGGTGTGGGTAAAGTAGCCCTGAAAGCAGCAGACCGTGGAGACGACCAGGGCGAAGACGAAGGCCTTGATGAACCCGCCCCGGACGTCCGCGAGGGTGACGCTCGACTCCACCCGCGAGAAGTAGGTCCCGCCGCTGACGCCGAGCAGGACCGAGCCGCTGAGCCAGCCCCCCACGATGCCGACGAGGTCGAACATCGCGGTCAGGAGGGGGAAGCTGATCGCCGCGGCCGCCAGGCGGGGAGCGACGAGGAAGTGGACGGGGTCGATATCCATGGTCTCGAGGGCGTCGATCTCCTCGGAGACGCGCATGACGCCGATCTCGGCCGCCGCGGCCGAACCGGCCCGGGCCGTGATCATGATGGCCGTGAGGACCGGGCCCATCTCGCGGATGAGGGCGAGGGCGACCGCCGCCCCGAGGAGCCCCTCGGCGCCGAACTTGACGAGCGTGTAGTAGCCCTGGAGCCCGAGCACCATCCCGGTGAAGGCGGAGGTGAGGGCCACGACCAGGACGGACCGCGCCCCGATGAAGTAGACCTGCTCGATGACCCTCCGGGGCCGGAAGGGCGGGGTGACGATGTGGAAGACGCCGTGGAGGAAGAAGAGAAAGAGCCCCCCCGTCTCCCGGACGGCCTGGAGGGCCGCGCCGCCGATCGCTGCGAGGAGGAGCCGTACTCTCACCATCCGCCGGTCCGTCCTTCGCCGGCTCTCGAGGTCTCTTCGGTCTTCATGCGCGCGGTCCGCGAGGGGAGGTCGTCCGGCTGTCGGCCCTCTGCCGAGCTTTCAGATTAGAGCAGTCGGCGAAGCCGTCAATTCGGCGCCAACCCCTTCTTGACCCGCTCCTTCTCCTTCGTGAACTGCTCCAGGATCTCGGCGATCTGGTCCTTCGTCATGAAGCGGCGCGCGTCCTTGAAGAGCTCCTTCTCCTCCTCCTGGATGTGGTGCTCGATCATCTCGTGGAGGACGGTCACCTTGGCGTGGAACCGCTCGTCCGAGGGCGAGGTCTTCTTCAGCTCCGTGAGGACCAGCTCTGCCGCGTGGTGCTCCTCGAAGCCCTCCAGCGCGTGCTCCTTGGCCCCCTCCTGGGACGCGAGCCTCGCGTAGAAGGCCTTCTCCTCGCCCTTCATGTGCGG
>JACRCS010000735.1 GCA_016218905.1 Deltaproteobacteria bacterium | reverse complement strand
GCCCAGTCGGATGGCGGGCGACCCGTCCGTTCCGCGCGTGTAGACCGCGTAGGTCGCGCCCCCGCCCTCGCCGTCCTCGGAGAAGAGGAGGGTCCTGCCGTCGTCCGAAAGGTCCTTCGCGTTCGTGTAGTCGAGCCACGACAGGTCGCGCTCGCTGGACTCGCCGGGAGCGACGACGAACGTCGAGCGCCGGAGGAGGTCGTGCGTGAGGAGCATGGTGCCGTCGCGAGCGACGTCGTGAAGGGTCATCCGGAGGGGAAGCGAGGCGATGATCCTCTTGCGGCCCTCGAGGTCCACGGCCCAGATCGAGCGAGCCGTCTCGCGCTCGGATGCGCTGAAGAGCACCTCGTCCCCGCGCGGGGAGAAGGCGAGCCCCCAGACGGCCTTCCAGCCGCCCGAGAGCGTCCGTCGCCCCCGTCGGTCCGCGATCTCCACCGAGCCGCCGTTATCCCCTGGGACGGGGTGGTCGAGGAACGCGACGGCGTCGCCCGATGGGGAGATCCTCGGGTGCGACAGCCAGCCCCGCGTCTCTACGACGGTCTTCCCGATGGGCATCTCCAGGCGGCGTCCGCCCGGGACGGCGCGGACGACGGCGAGCTTCTCGCCGCCGGGCGCCCAGTCTGCCCATTCCGTCGCCTCGAGGACCTCGCGCGGGGCGCCGCCCGAGAGCGAGGACCGCGCCAGGGTTCCCCGCGCGAACGCCCGGCCCGTGACGAGGAGCACCGCCATTTCGCCCGAGCTCGAGATGGAGAGGATGTGGGCGGGACGATCGAGGAGCGCCCGCGTCTCGGGGCTTCCGCGCCGGCTCTCGAAGACCTCGACCGGCCGTCCCTCCCATCCCGCGCCGTAGACCGCGGCGTCCGCGGTCGGCGTGAACCGAGCCGCGTGGATCGTGCCGCGACGGAACGTGAGCTGCTCGTACGAGGGGGATCCGGGGAGCCGCACCGGGCGGAAAGCGAGCACGGCGAGGCCCGCGAGCGCGGCGAGGGCGACACCGAGGATGGCGAAGAAAGCGGAACGCGGAACCTCCCCGCGCAGGAGAGAGGCGGCCCGGCGCGACTCCTTCTTCGCCGCAGCGGCGAGTGCCCCGGGGGCGCTCAGCTCTTCGAGGACGACCCGCGCGTCGCCGATGTCCTGGAGGCGCTTGCGGATGTCGTGGCGCAGGCAGCGCGCGAGGAGGTCCCGGAGAGCCGCGGGAGTCTGCGTCGGCAGCGGGGTGAGGTCGACCTCGCTCGACACGACCGCGAGGAGAACGTCCATCGGGGTCGCGGCGTCGAAGAGCTTCCGGCCCGTGAGCATCTCGTAGAAGAGGACGCCGAAGGACCAGACGTCTGTCCGGCGGTCCACCTGCAGGCCGCGCGCCTGCTCGGGGGACATGTAGGCGGCCGTCCCGACGACGAGCCCGGGCTCCGTGTGAGGAGTGGCGCCGACGGGTCCTGTCGGCCCGTGCGAAAGGGGGCCGGAGGCGGGTCCCAGAGCCTTGGCGAGGCCGAAATCGAGGACCTTCGCGTGCCCTCCGGGCGGGAGCTTCACGTTGGCCGGCTTCAGGTCCCGGTGGACGATCCCCTTCCCGTGCGCCGCCTCCAGCGCGCTGGCGACGTCGCGGGCGATCAGGACGGCCTCCTCGAGCGGAATGGGCCCCGACGAGAGCTTCTCCTCGAGCGTCGGTCCTTCGACGAGCTCGAGGACGAGCGCGTGGACCCCTTCGGCCTCCTCGATGCCGAAGATGGAGCAGATCGCGGGATGGTTGAGCTGGGCGAGAACCTGGGCCTCGCGCTGGAAGCGGGCGAGTCGGTCCCGGTCCCAGGACAGCTGCTCGGGGAGGACCTTCACGGCGACATCGCGCCCGAGGCGGGAGTCGCGGGCCCGGTAGACGACGCCCATCCCCCCCGCGCCGAGCGGGCCGACGATCTCGAACGGGCCGAGCTGGGCGCCCGGGCGCAGCGTCATCGGGGGATCGCTTCCATCGACACGGCTCGAGGCGAACTCTACCCGATCGGGACGGCGGGACGGCGAGGAGTGAGCGCGGCCTTTCCCAGACGCGAAACGGCCGGCCCCGAAGGCCGGCCGTCTCTTCACGGTGTCTGGGAAACCGCCCCGTTCAGACCCGTACGGTCGTCTCCTCGTAGAACCCGTCGAGCTGCGAGCGGTACTTCTGCTCGACGCTCTTCCGCTTGAGCTTCATCGACGGGGTCAGGTCACCCCCCTCGAGCGTCAGGTCGGCGGGCAGGATGGTCCACTTCTTCACCTGCTCCCAGCTGGACGTGTCCTTGTTGACCTCGTCGATAAAGGGCGAGATGAGATCGCGGACCTCCTTCGAGGTCACGATCTCCGCGTAGCTCTTCCCTTCGAGACCATGGGCGGCGGCCCACTTCGTGATCGCTTCGGGGTCGAGGGCGACGAGCATCGAGACGAAGTTCCGGTTGTCGCCGTGGGCGAGGGAGTGGCTGACGTAGGGGCAGGCGACCGTGAGCCTCTTCTCGAGCATCTGCGGGGCGACGTACTTGCCGCCGGAGGTCTTGATGAGGTCCTTCTTGCGGTCCGTGATCTTCACGAACCCGTCCTCGACGTGGCCGATGTCGCCGCTGTGGAGCCACCCGTCGGCATCGAGCGTCTCGGCCGTCTGGTCGGGGAGGTTGTGGTAGCCGCGCATGACACCGCGACCCTGGATGAGGATCTCGCCGTCCTCGGCGATCCGGATGCGCGTTCCGGGCAGCGGCGCCCCGACCGTCCCGAAGCGGAGCTTGCCGACCGTGTTCACGCAGGTGGCCGCGCTCGTCTCGGTCAGGCCGTAGCCCTCGAGGACGATGATCCCCGCCGCGTGAAAGAACTCGCCGAGGGGCCTGGCGAGAGGTGCGCTTCCGGATACGAATCAGTGGAGGCGGCCCCCGAAGAGCGTGTGGAGCTTGGAGAAGACGAGGGCGTGGGCGTCCTTGTGCTTCAGGGCGAGGAGGCCCGTGGGCTCCTCGCCGGTCAGCCGGAGCTTCGAGACTTCACGGCCGACCCCGAAGGCCCAGGAGAAGATGGCCCACTTGGCGCCACCGGCTTCCTTCGCGCCGGTGGTGACCTTGTTGTAGATCTTCTCGAAGATCCGCGGCACCGCGGCGACGAACGTCGGCTTCACCTGTCCGAGGTTCTCGACGATCTTCTCGACCCGGCCGTCGATCGCGGTCGAGAAGCCGATCCGGAGCTGGGCCGCTTCGAGGACCTTCCCGAAGGAGTGGGCCAGGGGCAGCCAGAGGTACTGGCGGTCGTCCTCGTTGAGGAGCTTCAGGGCGTCGATCCCCTCGGCCTCGTAGAGCCAGCAGTCGTGGGTCAGCTCGACGCCCTTCGGCCGGCCGGTCGTCCCGGAGGTATAGATGAGCGTCGCGAGCGCGTCGTTCCGCACCGCGTCGATGGTCGCCTCGTAGCGTCCCGGGTTGGCGGCGTCCCACGCGCGCCCCTTCGCCATCATCTCGTCCAGAGTCAGGACGTATCCGTCGTCCGTACCGGCCCCTTCGAAGACGACGATCGCCTTCACGTCGGGGACCTCGGAGCGCTGCGCGGCGATCCGGTCGGCCTGCTCGCGGTTCTCGGCGAAGAGGACGCGGGCGCCGGAGTCCTTCAGGATGAAGAGGCAGTCCGGGGTCGTGCTCGACGGGTAGATCGTCGTCGTCGCCCCGCCGGCCGAGAGGATGGCGAGGTCGGCGAGGATCCAGTCGACGCGCGTGCTCGAGAGGATGGCGCCGCGCTCCTCGTCCTTCAGCCCGAGGGCTC
>JACRCS010000740.1 GCA_016218905.1 Deltaproteobacteria bacterium | reverse complement strand
CGCGACCGAAGCAGTCGTCGCGCTCGATCGGGCCGACGTACGAGATCCGCCGGTCCAGGAACCGGGAGGCCACCTGGTCGAGCTTGAAGAAGACGGAGCGCGCCTCGCGAGCCCCGGAGACCGAGTTCACCAGAAGCCGTACGGTGCAGTTCGGCCGCTTGCCGACGAGCACCTTGATGAGCCCGTACGCGTCGGTGATGCTCGTGGGCTCCGGGTTGGTGACGAGGAGGACCTCCGTAGAGGCCGCGCAGAGCTCGACGACGTTCCTTCCGATCCCTGCGGAGGTGTCCACGAAGACGAGGTCCGCCCCCGCGGTGAGTGGCGCCAGAGACGAGAGCAGCGCTTCCCGCTCCGGCCGCTCCAGGTCGGCCAGTGCCGCGATGCCCGAGGCCCCGGGGATCACCTTCAGCCCCTGGCCGGCGCTGACGAGGACGTCGGAGGGCGCCGCCTCGCCTCGGAGCAGGTGCCCGAGGTTCTTTGCGGGGCTCAGGTTCAGGAGGATGTCGATGTTCGCCAGCCCGAAGTCGGCGTCGAGCAGCGTCACTTTGAGCCCCCGCCGGGCGAGCAGGGTGCCGAGGTTCGCGACAATGCTCGTCTTGCCCACCCCGCCCTTGCCACTCGTGACCGCGATCACCCTGCCGGCGTCCGGGAGGAAGGCCGGCTCCGGAATCCGACGCACCAGGGTGAGCTCCCGAAGCCGCTGCGCTTGATCCCTCACGAGCCCCCCTCCAACCCCCGGCAAAGGTACTCGGCCACGCGGGCGGGGGTCGCCTCCTCGAGGTCGTCGGGAACGTTCTGACCGACCGTGAGATAGCTGAGCGGCAGCCGGGAGGCGAGCGGCAAGCCGAGAAGCGGGCCCAGGCACTCGGTCTCGTCGAGCTTCGTCAGGAGCAGGCGCGTCGGCTTGAGCGGCGCGTACTGGCGCAGGATCCTTTCGAGGTCGCGGCCGCGGGTGGTGACCGCGAGTACGAGGTGGATCTCGACCTTCACCTCCGGCGGGAAGAAGGCGGCGAGCTCCCGGAGGCTCTCCTCGTCCCTCGGGCTCTGGCCGGCGGTGTCGATGAGGACCAGGTCGCGATCGGCGAGCGCCTCGACGGCCCCTTTGAGGCTCGCCGAGTCGAGGGCCACCTCGAGCGGGAGCGCCATGATCTTCGCGTAGGTCTTGAGCTGCTCGACGGCCGCGATCCGAAAGGTGTCGACCGTGATGAACCCGACCTTCCGCCCGTCCTGGAGGGCGAACCGAGCGGCCAGTTTGGCGAGCGTCGTGGTCTTTCCGACTCCGGTAGGCCCGACGAGCGCCGCCACGCGCTGCCGGCCGTCGGCGGGAAGGAGGGAGCCCGATACCCGTACCGTGCGCCGGACGAGCTCCTGGAGTCCCCGGAGCTCGCCGCCCTCGGGGATGGCGCCCTCATCCATCTTCTGCTGGAGGAAGGCGGCGATCCGCGCAGCCAGCGCCGGGTCCAGGTCCCTGCCGACCAGGGCGGCGTGGAGCCGGCGCAGCCCCGGGGCGAGTTTCAGGGCGTCGAAGTGTGCGGTCTGCTCGATGAGCCGGTCGAGCTTCTCCTCGAGCGCGCGGTACTCCCGGGCCGCCGGGTCGGCGTCGGAGCGGCCCCGCGCGCGTGCGGGCGGCCGGCGGCCCAGGAGGTCGAGCTCTTCCCGAAGGCTCTCCACCTCCGCCTGGAGCGCCAGGTACGCGCCGTGACCCGAATCCACGGGAGGCTTCGCCTCCGAGAGGGCGCGCGCCGCCGGCGGCTGGGGCCGGCCCGCGGGCGCCTCGGGCCTCTTGGCAGGCCCCTCCAGGTCCGTCGCCGCGGTCACCTCCAGCAGCGGCCGGCCGAGCAGTCCGAAGACACCCTTTCCAGGCTTGATCTGGCGCGTCGAGAGGATGACGGCGTCCGGCCCCAGCTCTTCCCGGATCATCCGCAGGGCCTCGGACATGTCCACCGCCTGGTACTTCTTAAGCCTCAAGGGTCACCACCTTCAGGGTCTTGATGGGCCCCTCCACCTCGTTGTGGCTGAGGATGACGAGGCTCGGGAGCACCTTCTCCAGCAGCTTGCGGAGCGGCAGCCGGATCGCGGGGCTCGTGAGGACCACGGGGGTGTAGTTCATGACGGTGACGTCTTCCGCGGCCTTGGCGAGCGCCTGCAGCGCCCGCTGCGCGGTCTGAGGCGGCAGCGCGAGGAAGGAGCCGTGCTCGGTCCGCTGGAGCGCGGAGGAGAGCGACTCCTCGAGGCGGTGGTCGAGGGCGAGCACCGGGAGCTTGCCGTCGGCGTCCTGATACGCCTTGGTCAGGGCTCGACGGAGGGCAGCCCTCACGTACTCGGTGAGGAGCTCCGGGTCCTTGATCGCGGCGCCGTAGTCCGACAGCGTCTCGAGGACGGTCCGAAGGTCGCGGATGCTCACCCGCTCCCGCAACAGGTTCTGGAGCACCTTCTGGACGTTCCCGAGGCTGAGGACGCCCGGGACGAGCTCCGAGACGAGCGCCGGCGCCTGGGCCTTCACCGAGTCCAGGAGGTTCTGGGTCTCCTGCCGCCCGAGGAGCTCGAAGGCGTTTCGCTTGATGATTTCGGTGAGGTGCGTCGCGATGACGGTCGAGAGATCGACGACCGTGTAGCCTCGGAGCTGCGCCTCCTCCCGCTTCTCTTCCCGGACCCAGAGCGCGTCGAGGCCGAAGGCGGGCTCCTTCGTGGGGATGCCTTCGACCCCGGGCTCCCCCAGCCCCGGGTTCATGGCCAGGTAGTAGCCTTCGCGAAGCTCCCCCCGGGCGACGTCGATGCCCTTGATGAGGATCATGTACTCCGTGGGACGGAGCTGGAGGTTGTCTCGGATCCGGATCGGGGGCACCACGACCCCCAGCTCCAGCGCGATCTGTCGGCGGATGGACCGGATCCGTTCGAGGAGGTCCCCGCCCTGGGCGGAGTCGACCAGGTAGAGCAGCCCGTACCCGACCTCGAGCTCCAGAAGGTCCACCTGCATGAGCTGAGCGACCTCTTCGGGCCCCTCGGGCGGCGGCGGGGCCTTCTCGGCGGCCTTGCGCGCCTCCTCTGCCTGCACCCTTCCTGCGGTCTCCCGGGTCTGGCGGATGCTGTACGCCGTGGCCCCCAGCCCGGCTGCGAGGACGGCGAACGGGATGAACGGGAGTGCCGGAACGAGCGCCAGGAGGAACATGATGCCCGAGGCGACGCCGAGGGCGGCGGGCGTCTGGGCGAGCTGCTTCGGGAGGAGATCGCCCAGGTTCGAGTCGCTCCCCGCCCGGGTCGTGAGGATGCCGGCGCCGGTGGAGATGACGAGGGCCGGCATCTGCGAGACGAGGCCGTCGCCGATCGTCATCCGGGAGTACGTGTCCCACGCCCGCGCCAGGGGGATGCCGAGCTGGAGGACGCCGACCACGAGTCCCCCGAGGATATTGATGCCCGTGATCACGAGCCCCGCCACGGCGTCCCCGCGCACGAACTTGCTCGCGCCGTCCATGGCGCCGTAGAAGTCCGCCTCCCGGCTCACCTCGGACCGCCTCCGGCGCGCCTCGTTCTCGTCGATCAGGCCGGCGTTCAGGTCCGCGTCGATAGCCATCTGCTTGCCGGGCCTCGAGTCGAGCGTGAACCGGGCGCTCACCTCCGCGATCCGCGTCGCGCCCTTGGTGATCACGACGAAGTTGATGACGAGCAGGATCAGGAAGATGACGATTCCGACGACGGTATTCCCGCCGGCGACGAACGAGCCGAAGGCGGCGATGACCTGTCCCGCGCCCTCGATCCCGACGTTGCCGCGAGTGAGGATCAGGCGCGTGGAGCTGACGTTGAGGGCGAGCCGGAAGAGCGTGACGATGAGGAGCACGCTCGGAAAAACCGAGAAGTCGAGCGGCCGATCGGTGTACATGGCGAGGAGGAAGATCAGCACCGATACGCCGATGTTGATCGCCAGCAGGAGATCGAGCAGGAAAGGCGAGAGCGGGATGATCATCAGGAAGACGATCCCGATCACGCCGGCTACGACGAGGATGCCTCGATTTCGGGTCAGGAACTGGGACGCGGTAATACCGGCTCCTCCGTTCATCGGGGCGGCAGGACCGAGAGAAGTCGCCCGGAGCCGAAGGCGAGCGCCTCAGCCGGCCCCGGCCGGCCGGCGAGGCTCCGCCGGGCGCGGAGCAGCCGGAAGCGGCGCGCAAAATGTAGCACACCTGTTTTCGTGGGATAAGCGGATTCTAGCGGAACGCGAAGACGAGCGAAGGCGTGGGACGCCTCCGCGGACATCCAATCAGACGCCGAGCACCTTCTGGATCTTCTCCTTCAACGTCTCGGGCGTGAACGGCTTGACGATGTAATCCGTCACTCCGGACTTGATGGCCTCCAGGATCTCCTTCTTCGCGGCCTCGGTCGTCACCATGATGATGGGGATCTCCTTGTACCGGGGATTTGATCGAAGGGCCTTGACGAAGGTGAGTCCGTCCATTTCGGGCATGTTCCAGTCGGTGAGGACGAGTTCGACACCCGCCATCTTGGCGAGGGCATCCACCCCGTGCTCCGCCTCCGCCACGTCCTCGTAGCCGATGCGGTTCAGGGTGTTCTTGATGATGCGGCGCATGGTGGACGAGTCGTCGACCGTCAGGATCTTCACGATGACCTCCAGAATGGGAGCGGAGAGCCGGAATGTGACGAGGCTTCTGATCGGCTGCTCGGAAGAAAACTGAAGAGGGTCCCGCGGCCGGTGGAGATCGCGGCTCCGAGCGCCCCCGCCGTCTGCAGCGACGGGCCGGTCCGTCTCAGATGACCAGGCGCGGCCCGGCGGACCGCGGGGGCAGGTCCCGGCGATAGTCGTCGACGTCGCGCCAGGCGGAGATTCGCTCGGGGGTGAGATCCCAGAATTCCTCGAGCCTCCGGTGAAAGAAGGCATGATCGGAGAGTGCCTTCCGAAAACTGGACGCCTCGGCGGCTTCCAGGAGTCCGAGGGAGGCGAGGAAGGCGTAGAAGAGATCGAGGGCCTCCAGGATGGTCTCGATCTCCTCGTGGGACGGCTCCAGCGTCTGCACGATGTACCAGTTGCCCACGTACTGCCGGACGAGGCGCTCGGCGGGATCGCCGGGGTCCCGCTCCATGAAGTCGACCAGGAAGTCCCGAACGTAGCGGTCCGCCGCATGGGCGAGCGCGCTCGCCGCCTCCGGCAGTCTCGAACCGTGGCTCGGCTCCTGGAGCGTGGCGAAGAATTCCTTGACGAGTTCGAGGCAGAGTCCGTCGAGCCGGACGAAGTCGTCGGGGCCGCGGAGGCGAAAGTCTTCCCGCTTCCACTTCAAGAGTTGGAGTTCCCGCCGCCGTAGATGCCTCGGGCCCGATCGAGGATGTCGCGAAGGGCCTCCAGGGACTCTCGAACGGCGGAGGAATACCGCTCCGCGGTGGGTCCGGGCTCGGCCCGCTCGAGGAGATTGAGGAAGCCGAAGGCGGCCACGAGCGGGTTGCGCAGATCGTGTACGAGCTCTCGAAGCGTCTCGACGGGAACGCAGCCGGAAAGGTCGAGCTCGGTCGGTTTCTTCATGCCTGGAACCTTTCGTGCGTCTTCACCGCTCCCTAAAAGGTATCGGTCCTTCGCGACCTGTCCAGAAGGAGAGTGCACGGGCTCCCGCGAGAGCCCGCCGCGGGAGGAGAACACGGAAGTTCATTCCCGGGCGGTGGACCGAGGTGACGCTAACCGGCGAGGATGTAGAGCACCGTCACGAAGATGCTGAAGATGATGAGAACGCCGAGGAGGAAGGGGACAACCGGGAACTTGTAGAGGCCCAGGACCGAGGTGACCGTCGCCAGGTACGCCTCTCGGTGCGGGCCGCGAATCATGTGCCGGTGGAGGAAGTGGAGCCCGAGCCCGACGGCGAGGCACGCGAGCCCGAAGATCACCGCGACGAACGGAAAGAACGCGGAGGCCCAGGAGGAGCGATCCCAGTTCGCCGTGCCGTAGATCCCGAGCACGAGCAGCGTCGCGCCCCCCACGTAGAAGTGGTACGTGATCAGCCGTCCGTCCGTGAGGGCGCGCTCCTGCTGACTGAGTTTCCGGTACTGCGGGAAGAGCATCTTCTTCCTCCGGCTGGAACGGCGTTTCGAGACCGGGCGCCAATCTACCCAAAAGACACGAACGTGCCAATACCCGGGAGACCCTCGCCGAACTTCGTGTACACTGCCTCGCGCAGCCGGTCCCTTTCTTCAGCCGCCTCGGGCAGTCGCTTTCGGGAGCCATCACGATGAACCCAGCTCGTCTCGTCTTCGCCGCCCTCCTCGCCTCGGCCCTCGTCGGGCCAGCCTATTCGGCGCTCCCGGGCGGTTCCTCTTCCTCCCCCCCCGACGCGCCCGACCCCCTCGCGCCGCCGCCGCTCCTGGAGCCCGGCGCGTGCCAGCCCGGCCCCGATGCGCCCTGTCCCACGGGCGAGGAAGCCCCGAATCGTCCGGAGGCCGAGAGCCCGGCCCCGCCGGTAAAGAGCGCGCCCGCCTTCACGCTCAACGACCTCTCGGGAAAGCCCTTCCGCTTCGAGCCGCGCCCCGGGATGAAGCCGACGCTGCTCATCTTCTGGTCCACGTTCTGCGGCTCCTGCCAGGAGGAGATGCCGGTCTTCTCCCAGATCTCGGAGCGCTACCAGGGAACCCGCTTCCAGGTGCTCTCCATCGACGTCCTACCGCCGGAGGCGCGGCTCGACGAAGCCAAGCGGCGGCAAATGGTCCGCGGGTACTTCGACCAGAACCGGATCCGTATGCCGGTCGTCTTCGATCGAAGGGCGGGCAAGGACTACGTAGCCGCGGGCGCCTACCGCGTCACCGGGACCCCGACCCTCTTCCTGATCGGCCGCGACGGCGTCGTGCGCTGGACCCGCTCCGGCCGGGTGGAACCACAGGTCTTGGAGGCGGAGATAAAGAAGGTGATCAGTAATCAGTGATCACTGATCACTTACAACTTTACCGTCCCCTCCCCTCCCGCTGGATCGCGGCGGCGATCCGGCGGGGTCGCTCGAGGCCGGACCACTCTTCCACGGGAGCGAGGGTCTTCCTGCGCCAGTTGGGGTGCTCGTCCAGGGTGCCCGGGAGGTTCTGCATCTCCCGAACACCCAGCAGGTCGTCGAGGTTGGCGAGCATGAGCGCCGAAGGCGTGCGCGCGAGGAGTGCGTGCACGCCGACCGCCAGGGCGTCGAGATCCCCTTCCCGGACCTCGAACCCGGGCTCCACCCCCTCCGGCAGCAGCCCGTGGGAGCGGAGGGCTTCCAGGAGCCTCAGTTTGTCCCAGCGCCGAGTCTCGGCGTCTCCTCGCACGGCGTCTTCATCCGGGTAGCGCTTCAGCGAGCGCTTCACCTGGATGTCCGTCTCCAGCCAGAAGCCGTCGAGGCTCGGTAGATCGTGGGTCGCGACCGAGACGAGCGCCTGGCGCGGGTAGGTCTCAGGGCCGCGGAAGAAGCCGTTGCCGTCCTACTCGAAGATCAGGACACGGTAGGAGCAGAAGCCCGAAGCCATCAGCTCCTTGCGGACCTCGGGGGGGATCGTCCCCAGGTCCTCACCGACGATGAGACAGCGGGCCTTGCGGCTCACCAGGCGGAGCAAGGCCAGGAGCTCGTCGGCGCGCTCGAAGACGTAGACGCCCTCCGAGGGCGGCAACTCCCCCGGAACCCAGAAGAGCCTCCAGAGCGCGAGCACGTGGTCGATGCGCAGGGCGCCGACGTCGGCCGCCGTCCGACCCACCGTCTCCAGGAAGTACTCGTAGCCGGAGCCCCGGTGCCGCTCCGGGATGGGCGGAGGAAGGCCCCAGCGCTGGCCGAGGAGACTGAAGGGGTCCGGCGGGCAGCCGGCCGAGGCCCCGCGGGCGAGGACGTCCTGGAATCTCCAGGCGTCGGCGCCGCTCGGGTCGACGCCGAGGGCCATGTCGAGGTAGAGGCCCACGCCCATTCGCCCGTCGCATGCGGCCTCGCCCGCCCCGGCGAGCTGCTCGTGGGCGATCCACTGGAGGTAGGCGTGGAAGCCTACCTCCCCCGAGTGTTCCCCGCGGAAGCGGGTGACCCCCTCGGAGCGCGGCGTGCGGAACTCCTCCGGCCACTCCTGCCAGACGCCTGTCCGGCCCTCGTGCCGGGCGAGGTGGTCGCGCAGCGCACAGAAGGTCGCGAAGTCCTCGAGGGCCGCTCCCTGGGCTCGACGCCACCCGTCGAAGGCTCTCCGGCGGTCGGAATCCGCGCCGTGACGGTTCAGGAACAGGTCGTAGAGCCGTTCCAGCGCCGCCCGTTTGAGCGCCCAGACGCCCGGGTAGTCTACGAACTCAGCGGACCGCAGCTCCTCGATCCGCGTCCGGAGCTCGCCGCTCTCGAGCAAGGAGCGGCCCTCCGGGTCGGCGGCCTCCGGCACCCGGTCGACCGCGATGTAGATGGGATTGAGGAAGAGTCGGCTGGAAGGGTAGTAGGGGCTCACCCCGTACGGCTCGGCGTTGAAGAGCGCGTGGAGGGGGAGAAGACCCACCAGGTCGCCCCCCAATCCGGCGACCCAGGAGACCGCCGTTCGGAGGTCCTCGAAGTCGCCGATGCCCCAGTTTCGTCCCGAGCGCAACCCGTACAGGGGAAGGTTCACTCCCCAGATGCGGCCGCCCTCCGCCAGGGCTCCCGGCTCGTAGCCCCGAGCCGGTGAGACGATGAGGCGTGTGCTGGACGAGCGGACGGCTCCGCTCGGCGACCGAGCCGAGACCCGCAGGGGATACAGGCCCGGTTCCAAGGGCCGCTCGATCTCCAGTCGGCCGCCCCCCTCGCCCGCTCCGACGATCCGCGCCTGGAGCAGCTCGCCGGTCGCTTCGTTCCGGACCTCGACCGAACTCTCCGACTCCACCTCGGCGAGGTTGAGCGGGAGGCTCGGGTTCTCTCCCTCCGCCGCGACCGCCACGGGCTCGCAGAGCAGCGACTGGCGGCCCTCCTCCCGGCACCGCACCTCCCCTTCCATGGCTTGGACGCCGGCGACGTCGACGTCCATGGCCCGGAGCAGCGCGCGGCGCGTCTCATCGCTCGCCTCGTGGTACTTGCCCCAGATGTCGTGGTAGCCCTCCGCGATCCCGCAGAAGCGAGCGAGCCGCGCCAGGAGGTCTCTTTCGCGTGCGTCCATGTCTTTCTTCCCTACGGTTTGTGGCGCGCCTCCAGCCACTGCTGCACCATGAACGACGCCACGGTGCCCTCGCCTACCGCTGCCGTGATCTGCTTCGAGCTCCCTGACCGCACGTCGCCCGCGACGTAGACCCCCGGCAGAGAACTCGCCAGGGTCGTGGGATCGGCGACGGCGAAGCCGGACTCGTCGAGCTCGATGGTCCTCTTGAGGAAGTCGGTGTTGGGGAGGAGCCCGATGAAGACGAACACCCCGTCGCACTCCAGGCGACGCTCCTCGCCGGTGAGGACGTTCTCGACCCGGACGCCTTCGACCGCCTCGGTCCCGAGCACCTCGACCACCCGGTGGGAGAGCAGGATCTCGACCGAAGGGAGCGAGCGGATCCTCTCCTCCAGAAGCCGGGTGCCCGTGAGGTGATCGAGGAGCTGGACAATCGTGATGCGGGAGGCGAACTGCGCCAGGTGCACGGTCTCCTGGAGGGCCGAGTTTCCGCCGCCCACGACGACCACGTGCTTGCCCCGGAAGAAGGGAGCGTCGCAGGTGGCGCAGAAGCTCACTCCCCGGCCGATGAGGGCGTCCTCGCCCGGAACCCCCATCCGACGGTACACGGAGCCGGTCGCGAGGATGACGGCACAGGCCCGGTAGCTGCGGTCGGGCGTCTCGAGCCGGAAGAGGTTCTTCTCCGGGACGAGGGCGGTGACGTCCGTGAAGGTGGCCACCTCGGCCCCGAACCGCTCCGCCTGACGGTGCACCCTCTCCATCAGCTCCGCGCCCGAGACGGGCTCCGGGAAGCCCGGGTAGTTCTCGATCCGATCCGTGACGGCCGCCTGACCGCCCGGAAGCCCCTTCTCGAGCACAAGCGTCCGCAGCCGCTCACGCGCCGTGTAGATGGCCGCCGTGAGCCCGGCAGGTCCTCCGCCGATGATCGCGACGTCGTAGAGATCGAGATCCTTCGGGACCGGCACGTTCAGGGCTGCCGCCAGGGTCTCGTTGTCGGGATCCACCAGGAACCGGTCTCCCACCTTCACGGCCGGGACATCGAGCCGTTGGCCGGAGCCGGCCAGCAACTCCGCTCGGGCGTTCTCGTCGTCTTCCGGGTTCACGATGCAGTAGGGAACGACGGCGAGTTCCAGGAAGAGGCGGATCCGGTGGCACTTGGGGCACCAGGGCACGCTGTAGAGAATGACGCGCTCGTTCATCGAACCTCCCTGCCCTCGATTTCGGGCACACGGAATCTTCCCAGCCCTTACGGCCCTGTCAACTCGGCGCGTGGGCCACTACCGGCGCCCCCTCCGCACCAAGAGCAGCGGGCGGTCGGCCGAGGAGCGGGAGAAGCGGCCCGAGGCGAGGAGGGCGCCGGCGAGGCTGTCGATGCCTTCGACGGAGGGGAGATCTCCGCGAGGCGGGAGCGGAACGCCCAGGAGCAGCCGGCTCGGCGGCTCCCAGGCGATCCAGGCACCCCAAACGTCCCCTTCGGCCGCTGCGAGGCCCGTTCGCCAGAGCCGGGCCGTCCACCGGCCGGTATCCGGGGAAGCGCGCGTGAGGACCAGCTCCGGCGGCCTCCCGAGCCAGAAGAGCGGATAGACCGGCGCGGCGGGATCCGACGACGGGGCAGCCGCTCCGAGGAAATCGGGGGTGAGCCGCGTCAGGAAGGAGGAGGGGCTGAGCGGCTCGGGCTCTTGCCAGCGACCCGCCGTCGCGGCCGCGAGGAGATCGGACTCCGGGCAGACGAGCACCAGGGCAAAGGTCCCCACCGGCTCTCCCAGGAGCCTCTGGACCGGCAGGCTGGAGATCCGAGCCGCTTCGGCTGCCACGTCCGGCGCGGCCGCCAGTCCGACCGCCCTCTCCTCGCCGGCCGTCGCCGGCGTGCGCGGCGACTCCACCGCGGGGGTGGCATACCAGGCGCCGGCGATAAGGAGCGCCGCGGCGAGACCGGCCGGAAAGGCCCTGCCGGCCGGGACGGGAGGCGGCACGGGGCCGAACCTGCGGTGCGCCTCCGTCGCCGTCACCAGGGCCGCGAGCCAGGTCCCTCCGAGCGCGTACCCCCCCGCCACGTCGCTGAACCCTTGCGTGCCGAAGTAGACGCGGCTGGCGCCCAGGGCGACGAAGAGGACTCCCGCGGAGGCGTACAGGTGTCCCCGGGCACGCGGGGAGAGGGACCTCCCGGCCACGTACGCAAGAAAACCGTAGAGGGCGAGCGAGGAGAAGGCGTGGTTGCTGGGGAAGCTCTCGTGGCTGCCCGGGCCGACTTGCCGCAAAGGCCCGAGCACCTGCTTGATGAGCCAGGTGAGCCCTTCGCCGACGCCGAACCCCAAGAGGAGCAGCGCCGCTTCGAAGCGCCTGCGGCATCGCACCAGCGCCATGCCGCCGAACAGTGCGACGGCGGCCAGGACGGGTCCGCTTCCGAGCCGGCCCAGGGACGCCAAGAGACGATCGGCGCCCGGGGTGCGGAGCAGTTGAAGGACGTGGAAGACGTGTTCGTCGACGCGGAGGACGGGCTCCCGGAAGAAGAGCCTTTCGACGAGGAGGAAGAAGACCACCGCCAGAGACAGACAGGCGGCCGCGCCCGCGGTGAGGAGGAGCCCCGTCGCGTGGTCGGCGGAGAGCCTGCGGCGGACCCACGACGCCAGCTCCGGAAGGGGACGCGCGGAGCCGCTCGCGCGCGACCAGCGCTCCAGGCGGTCGAGCACAGCCGAGAACGCGGAGCTCGCCCTCGGCACCAGCCGAAAGCCCAGGGCCAGGAGCGCCGACGCGAGGCGCAGAGAGAGGTAGAGCAGGACGACCAGCCCGGCGAGGATCAGGCTGCCGCGGCCGAGCTCCGCCTCCGCCAGGGTGAGCCCGCCCGAGGCCGCCGCGCCCGCGAACGTGAGGGCGTAACCCCAGACGACGCCGCCTAGCGAGGCGGGGACCCAGAACGACCGCGGCGAGAGGTTGGCGACCCCGGCGGCAAAGGCGACGAACGCGCGGACCGGGCCGAAGAAGTGCCCCCAAAACACGCTGACGGAGCCGTGCCGCTCGAAGAAGCGCCTCGCCCGGGCAAGGGCTCCTTCGGCTCGCCGGCTCCAAGCGGAGATCCGCGGCCCCCCCACCCGCCCGGCGTGATAGCTCAGCCCGAAACCGACGATCGCACCCGCGCTCGCCAGCGCGCCCACCAACCAGATGCTGTCCCCCGACCGGACCGCCCAGAACCCCGCCGCCACCACCGCACCCACTCCGGGGACGAAGAGACCGACGAAGGCGGTAGACTCCCCCAGGGCCGCGAGCAGCGTCGTCAGATAGAGGGCGAGCCCGTGCACCAGCAGCCCTGCGTCCGAGGGCCGCTAGACGATCCACAGCCCCCGGGTGAAGCGCGGGTCCGGGAGCTCACCCGGGGCGAGATGACCGAACTCCTCCTCCAAGAGGTCGAGGGCGTCGTCGATGAACTCATCCAGAAAGCCCTCGCTCTCCTGGGAGGGTTGGACCATGGCCCTCGACCACTGGAAGGCCGCGTCCAGCAGCTCGGGGCGGATCCGGCGCGGCGGTTCGTCGGCGGTCCAGAGCTTCGCGAGTCCGCCGGCCGCGGCCTGCCTCTCCACCGGTGCGAAGCGAAACCCCCTCTCCAGGGCCGCGTTCAGGAGGGCGGTCAGGAAGACCGTGCGGCTCTTCAGGTTCTCGGCGTCGAGCCGCAGCGTGGCCTTCTGGAGGTCCTCGAGCCGGAAATCCACCACCGAGAGGAGGAACGTGCCCAGGAAGTCGGACTTGTCGATCGCCCTCTCCGCCCGTTCCACTTCGGATAAAGACGCGAAATCGCGCAGGGGCGGCACTTCGGCTTCCCCCGCGTACCAGAGCGGGTGCCGGCGCAGCACCCCGTCGATGATTTCGGGCAGCGGAGTGTCCAGGAAGAGCAGCCGCTCCATCTTCGCCGAGGGCCAACTCTTGTCCAGGAACCGCCGGGCCTTGGACTGCACCTGCCGGATGCGCGTCCACCCCGCCCGGAAGAGGTGCTGGAGCCAATGGCGCTGGAGGAGGCTCGCGCCGTTTACCTCGTCGGGACCGGCGAAGAGCTCGAGCCCCACCGACACGTAGCCGGCCACCTTCCGGAGCGCCCGCCCGTAGGAGTCGAGCTCGCTAGGGTCGAAGCCGTCGGCGACGAGGACCTTGTTGGTGAGGTAGGCGAGCTCACCCCGGACCGCCTCCAGGGCCGAACCGGGCAAGCGGGCGAAGACTCGGGAGAGAAAGTCCGCGGAGGGGCCGCCGGCGGCCAGCGCGTAGCGGGGCGCCACTTCCGGCTCGTCCGGCGCCTCGGGCGAGAGCTCCTCGCGCCGGGGGAGCGTCTCGAGGCTCAGAGGCGAGAGTCGGGCGTAGACCTCGTACGCCTCTTCCCAGCCCGGGAAGCCTCGGTGGGCGAGCCTTCTCTGTTTCTCATCGAAGGCGCGTTCCTCGAGCTCCGGGTCGGGGTCCCGGGGGATCGACTCCATCAGTCGATAGTAGAGCTGGGGGTCCTCTTCCCGTGCGGTGGCGAGCACCTGGCGGATCGCGGGCTCCGCCTCCTCGGCCGCCGAGACGTAGTGCACGCCGTCCAGCGTGAAGGGTGCCCGGCCGGTCGATTCCTGGAATGGATCGGTCTCGGGATCGGCCACCCTGACCTTCGCCACGGAGTTCAAGAGGACGACCCAGGTGGAGGGCTCGAGCTGCTTGAGCCACCGCCGCACGGCCCCTTCTCCAGCGTCCGCGAGCCTCCGCAGCCAGGCCGCCGTTCGCTCGGGGCGGAGCCGGTCCTTGCGCCAGAGGTCGAGGTCGAGGACGAACTGCACCTGGTCAGCCCGGGCGTGGGCCAGGAGGTCGGGCAGGTTCTCCTCCCCCATCTCCTTCAGCGTGAAGAAGAGCTCCTCCGGGGGCAGGAGCGGGACCAGGCGCGGGAGGTCCTGCGAGGCCAGGAGCTTTTCGACCCGCGCGGCCCCGCGGGCGGAGAGGATCTCGTCGATCTCCCCTGCCAGGGGACGGGAGACGAGCTCCCGAGACTCGGATTCATTCCCGGCGCGAATCGCCATGATGCCTCCTTCAGCCACCGCATTCCTTCGCCTGAAGGTTAGCACGGCTTCCGAGCGACGTGCCACAGGTCGCTGACCCTAACCTCCCGGGCCGACGCGGAGGCTGCGGCCCGACGCAGAGAGAATCGTCCTGCCGAGCACGTCACCCCGCTTGGTCGTCGCGCCGGGCCAGAGGACGCTCTCCTCCAGCCGCGTACCGCAGGCCACGACGGCCCCACTCCCCACGACCGCGAACGGACCCGCGACGGCGCCCTCCTCGACACGCGCGCCGCGACCCAGGTACGAAGGGCCGACGACGTCGCCGCCCTCCGCGGTCCGCTCTCGGCCGAGGATCACGGTGCCGGGGCGCCCCGGCGGCACTCTTCCGGAGGCCAGGAGGTCCCGGTGCGAGCCGAGATACCGCTCAGGCGTGCCGAGGTCGCTCCAGAAAGCCCGGTCCGGGACCGGGAAGCCGAAGAGGCGTTCTCCGCGGGCGACGAGCTTCGCGTGCACCTGGGCGTTGATGCAGTGCGGGCCCGGGGGCAGGTGCTCGAGGATCTCCGGCTCGAGACAGTGGATGCCGGTGAACTCGCAAGGAGTACCGGTTCCTGCCCCAGGAAGCCTCGAGGAGAGGAAGCGGACGATCCGGCCCTCGGCGTCCGTCTCGATGGGGCCCGCGTCGCCCGCCGGCAGCCGCCGCAGTGCGAGCGTTGCGAGGCCGCCCCTTTCGCGGTGGAAACGCTCCATGGCGTCCAGGTCGATCTCCTGGTACGTGTCTCCGTTTGCGAGGAGGAAGGAGCCTTGCGCCAGAAACGCGCGCCAGCCTGCGAGAGCCCCGCCCGTGCCGAGGATCTCCGCCTCCCGGCTCCAGTGGACCCGCAACCCCTCCGGCACCCACGGCGTGAGGGCGTCCTGGAGGAGGTCCGGCAGGTGGTGGAGGTTGACCACGCCCTCCCCCACTCCGGACCGGTGGAGGAGCCGGAGCACGTGGGCAGCGAGCGGAACGTCGAAAAAAGGCCAGGCGGGCTTGGGGAGCTCTTCCGCCAGCGGCCGGAGCCGCGTGCCGAAGCCCGCGGCGAGGACGAAGGCGCGGCGGACGTCACCCAATGGACATCCCCCACGCTCTGAGCGCCTCCCCGTACTCCCGCGGCGTCCGCACCCGCCGGTGGCGAGCTCCGCTCACGTGGAGGACCCTGGCCTCGCATTCGGGCCAGGTGCGGTGCACGGCGACGCGCCCTCCCACGAGGCTCACGTAGGCGGGATAGAACGCCGGCGTCGGGGGACGCTCCCCCGGGGCAGGCGAACCGGTCGCGGGGGGTTCCCCGGACCTCCTGTCGACGGACCGACGGACCGCTTCGCCCGCGGCCCAAGAGCTTCCGGAAACGTGGAGCGGCGGGTGCTCTCCCCTCGCGAAGGCAGTCGCGATCTCATCGCAGCGCTCGTTCATGACGTGACCCGCGTGGCCCCGCACGTGTTCCCAACTGACGCGGAGCCCGGGGGTGGCGACGAGCCGATCGAGCTCTTCCCAGACCTCGCGGTTCAGCACGTCGCCGCCGTCCGCCTTCGTCCAACCCCGGCGCTTCCAGCCGTGAATCCACTTGGAAATCCCGTCGTGGAGGTAGCGGGAGTCGGTGACCACGTGGACCCGTTCGCCCGGCCGGGCATGGCGCAGCCCTTCGATGGCCGCGCGCATCTCCATCCGGTTGTTGGTCGTCGCGGCCTCGCGCCCGCCGATCTCCATCCGCTCGGGCCCCCGGACGAGAACGGCGGCCCAGCCGCCCGGCCCCGGGTTGCCCGAGCACGCGCCGTCGGTGTAGACGATCAGATCCGGAGAGGCGAGGGACATCGGGCGGGCTCCTGCACATTCCTGGAGGATGAATCGCGCAAGGATAGCCTCGAACGTGTCTCATGCCCAGACCCGAGCGGCCACCCGTTCCTCAACCTCAACCTGCTGTGGCCGAGCTCAGCTCCGCGGGTTCGTCCGGGAGCTGCTGAGACGGGTGGCGAGGGAGCCGCGGGAGCGCGTGGTGCCGATCTTCCCGAGGCGCACGCGGAAGGGGAGGCAGCGCGCGGCGAGGGAGAGGATCTCCTCACCGGGGAGCTCCAAGAGGGCGAGTTCCGTCTCCGCCGTGACGGTCGCCGTCCTCCTGGCGCCGATGATCAGGGCGATCTCGCCGAAGAAGTCCCCGCTGTCGAGCACCGAGATCGGCCGGTCGGTCTGCCCGTTCAGGCGGATGGCGACGCTGCCCGACGCGATCACGTAGAGGGTGTCCGCGGCTTCGCCCTCGTAACAGATGACGTCCCCCGGGGCGAAATACCGGAAGGCCGCCCGCTTTGCGAGCCTGGCGAGGTCTTGCTCCCCGACGGGCTGGAAGAGCTCCGTCCGGGCGAGTACTTCACGAACCGACACCTCCGACGATGCGTCCATGGGGCCTCCTAGACGACCACCTTCCCAACATCGGCGACCGGAAAGCGAAACATGAGGATTCGGCCGGTCACGCTCCATGGGAAAATGCAAAGAACCGCCTCTGCATGCACGGCGGTTCCTTGCGTGAGCCAGAGGAGAGGACCGGCTACGCCGGCCGCACCGAGCAGAGGAGCGACTTCATGTCGGGGTAGCCGAGGATCTGCTCGCGGCAGTTGGTGTCGGTGAGCAGGTTCGCGTTCTGCTCTCCCGGCCAGCCGTGGGGCACCATCACGACCCCCTCGGCCAT
>JACRCS010000739.1 GCA_016218905.1 Deltaproteobacteria bacterium | reverse complement strand
GGCGTTGCGAAACTCCTCGGGGAGGCTGCGGATCGCCTTCCTGAGGTTTGCCCGCTGCTCGACGGCGACGGCCTGCTCTTCGGGAGAGGCGGCCGGGTCGGGCGCTTCGTCGCCGGGCCACGGCTGGTCGTCCTCTGGGTTGACGCGGGGAGAAGCGAAGACCCTTCGCATCCGCGCCAGGGTCCCCTGTCGAGCCTTCGCCCGGTTGAGGGCGATGGTGTAGAGCCAGGTCTTCAGGGAGGCGTCGCCCCGAAACGACTCGAGCCCGCGCCATGCCCTCAGGAAAGTCTCCTGGACGACTTCTTCGGCCTCCCACGGGCCGACGAGGCGGGCGGCCAGGGCGAAGACCATTCCCGAGTAGTGTCGAACGATCAGGTCGAACCCGTTCGGGTCACCCCCCAGGAAGCGGGCGACCGCCTTTTCATCTCCGGGCCAGTCGCGGCTCTCGCTAGGAAAGTGCACAGGCATGATCACGGCGGGCATTCTCCCACGGTGCCCTCCCCTCGAACCGGGCTGGAAGGCGAGTACTCGGGATGTCACGGAAGTGTCTCCACACCCCTGGAGACCCGTCGGGAGGGATCAAAGTTCCCGGATCAGCGTTTTCCGAGGAGCCTCTGGGCCGTCGCCGCGTGGCGGAAACGGAACATCCGGCGAAGGTCGGGCCTCACGACGGCGAGGTCCAAGAGGCGGCCGCCCGCAAGCGAAAGGGGCACCTCGTAGTCGACCCGGTCGACGAGAGCCCCGTCCTCGAAGAGGTGCTCGTGCCTCCAGCGGGCGAAGGGCCCCTTGACCTGGACGTCGACGAATCGCACGGGCGGCTCCCACTCCTCGATCCGCGACACCCAACGGATAGGAACGCCGAATCCAGCGACCTCGATGACGATCCGCGCCCCCTCCACGATCCTCTCGGGACGTTCGATCACGCGGACTCTCTTTTCGGGGGGCGAGAGCCACTCGAGAACGCGCGGGTCGGCGTGGACTGCGGCGATGACGTCCTGCGGCACACCCGGCAGGTCGAGACGGAATTCGAGGCGAGGCACGGCGGGCGGACGTTCAGCCCGGGGAGGGGGTGGGAGCCGGGGTCGGGGTGGGAACCGGCGGAGGAGGTGGAGGCGGCGGAACGATGATCGTTCGCCGCGTCGGTGCCCGCGCCGTGAAGAGGAAGCCGGCCGATCCCATGCCGCGCGTCGCGGCGGAGGCGGCGTCGTTCCCGATGACCGCCGGCACCGGCGCGAGAGCCGACGACTCGCCGATGGTCAGGACGTCCCCGTCGCCGAACGAGAGGACGCGCCTCGCCTTCGCTTCCGGCTTCCCTCCCCCCTCGGGGATCGGCTCGGAATAGCCGAAGACGTCGATCGCTTCCTTGAGGCCGATGAGCCTCGGGGTGTTGATGAGCGACGACCCGGCGACGACGAAAGGCACGGTGCTCCTGCCGTGGACCTTCCCGCCCGCGGTGGCCTCGACGAACGAGCTGGATACGCCCTCGGGGACGATGAAGCTGGGGGACCTGCCCGGCTCGACGAGAAGCGGGACGACGCGGGTTCCGAAGCGGACGACGGCCCCTCTCGGGATTGGGCTCGTAATGGTGACGCGCGTCCCGGTGGTGCCGACCCGCGGCTCGAACTCCAGCCGCGCCTCCTGGCTGGCGGCGGGAAGAGCGAGCGCGAGGAGGGCCGCGCAGGCGATGACCTTCATACCAGTCACATTAGCCTTCCGGTCGAAGGGGTGCAACAGACGTGAGACGATCCGACCTCATGTCGCGGCGGAGCCGGCGGGTTTGAAAGAGTTACCGATCGCCCTCCTCGCGGGCTTTGCCGTGGGCCTCTTCGGCGCGATTCCGCCGGGCCCCGTCAACTTCAACGTCATCCGGAAGGCCTCGCGCAACGAGACGAGAGAGGCGCTCCGCGTGGCTCTCGGCGCGGCGCTCGTCGACACGGCCATCTGCGGATTCGTGGCGATGGGGTTCGGGTGGGCGCTCGAGAAGGTCGTGACGAACCCCTGGACGCGCCTCGGCCTCGCCCTCTTCCTCCTCGCGGGGGGGCTCAAGATCCTCGTCTTCGACAGGAGAAGGGACGCCGGGCGCAGACGCAAGACGGCCGGCCTCACCGCGCCGCCGAAGGACGCGCCCGGTTTCCGCTTCCCGTTCCTCGTCGGGGTCCTGCAGGGAGCGGCGAACCCGACGCTCCTCGTGAACTGGACGCTCATCATCTCGTTCCTCGTCGGGCACCGGATCCTGCCGCCGGGCCTCCTCACCGCGGCGATCTTCGCGGTGGGCGTGGGCGTCGGCGTCTTCACCTGGTTCACGATCCTCGTCGAGCTCGTCGAGAAGCTGAACAAGCACCCGGCGGGCGAGTGGATTCAGAAATCCAGCTTCGCCGCGGGCGTCCTCCTGATCTGTTTCGGCCTCTACTTCAGCTGGCGGACGGTTGCCGAGTTCGTGTCGGGCGACTGGATTTCATAAGCCGGGCGCGCTCCCTGTTTCACCGGGCTGTCGCGCCGCGACAGAGCGATCCTCACCGCCGCCTCGAGAACGACTCCGCAGCTCCCGGGGGTGTGCTCGACCCTGTGGATCTGGGCCTGCATGGCCGAGAGCCATGGGAGCTCCTCGATGAGCTGGGACATCCGGCCGAGGAGCTCGTCGACCCCGCACTCGAGCGGGAGGCCAGCCGTCTCGACGATCTCCCTCACGTCGTGGTCCGTCAGCGGCGTGATCCGGACGACCGGCGGGAGCCCCGGCCGGGAAAGACGGATGAGGGGGCCGAAGCTCGGGTCGGAAACGACCTCCACGAGGGCGTGGTCCGCCGCGGTCGACGCGTCGGTCTCCTTGACGGCTCCCGTCGAGATGCCGAAGAGCCTCAGAAGCGACCACGCCTTCTCCCCTTCCAGCCAGACGACATCCTCGGCCCCGTCCGAAAGGAGGGCCGTCACCTCCTGCCGGGCGGCGCCCGCGTCGACGTCGTCGTACCAGACGAAATGTCCCCCCGGACGCTGCCGGAAGGCGGCGTACTGGACGGCGCGCGAAAGGGCGAGGGCGGCGGACTCGGGGAAGCGGTAGGAAGGGAAGACGTGACGCGACGCGGCGGAGACGGGGTCCGCCGTCTCTTCGCCGTGCAGGCGGACGGTCCCCGCCTGGCCCATGAGGCAGAGGAGGACGGGCTTGGCGACGCCGGTCTTCCGTTCGGCGCGTAGGACGCCGCGGCGGATACCGCGCCCGACGACCTTCGGGTCGCAGCCTCCGATGCAGGCGAAGATGACGACG
>JACRCS010000716.1 GCA_016218905.1 Deltaproteobacteria bacterium | reverse complement strand
TCTGCTCGGGGTCCGTGCTCGCGTCGAGGAAGCCCCGGCCCGTCAGGGGCTCCTTACCATTCGGCCGGCACGGGAACACCGGGATACCGGCGCCGGCGTAGGCCAGGGCCTCCGCGAGGAGGTCCCCCGTTGCGGGCGCCGCGGCGGAGAGGTAGGATTCGACTACGTGGTTTCCAGCGGCTACAGGGGCCCGGGTGTGTGGTGCACTCGGGCCTCGCCGCATCCGGGGATCCATGCCCCGCCCCTTAGGCAGCGCGCTTGTGCGGAGCAGGAAGCGGACCGCGCTGGCGCTCCTCCTGCCAACGTGTGACTGAGGATCGTAACCAGCCGACCCGGCCGGGCCCGAGTTGGAGCCTCGCAGGGAAACGGCCTTGGCGCTCCAACCGGTGGATCGACTGGCGCGAGAAACCCGTCACCTCGCAGATGGGGTGCCGGTAACTGCCATCGGGGTTCCGACCTGAAGACTGAAGGATGATTTCGTCCGCCATCGCCAAACCTCGCTCGGAGGGTTCAAGAGGTTGGCGAGGATGGTAGGCAATGAGATGCTACGGGAGCACCGGCCGCAATCGGCAGAAATCAGCCCGTTTTAGCCTCCCCCGGTCGACGCTCCTCGGGCAGGTCCTCGAGCACGACGCGGCTTCCGGCCCCGGAGGGGGGCCAGAGCGGCTTTGAGCGTGGTCTCCATATTCGTCGGCACTTTACTGCCGCCAGCCGCAATGAAAACGCACACAACCTCGTGGAAGAGGCCACCGGGTTTCAGTGCGCTCGTCGTCGCCCAGCCCCGGTCCCGGAACAGGAAGTACAGCAGCCGGATCAAGCCCACGTCCGCCGCTTCGGATGGGTGCCCTGCCGAGCGGCCGTGGCGGCGAACCTCCTGGCACAGCAGCGCCAGCGAGTTCAGAACCTGGTAGAGCTCCCGCCAATACTCGTCCCCCACGCCTTGATGTCCCGCGGCGACTCTCAGCGCATAAGCACCCTCTTCCTCTAGGGGGACTACGCTGACTTCGGGCGGCAGTCCGGGCTTCGGGGGCAGCTTGCACTCTTCCTTGCGGGAGAGGGCAGGGGGACAGGGCGCGGCGCCGGGGTCCCGCGCAGGGGCCGTGTGCGAGAAAAGCATAGGCATGAGCATTCGAATGAGCTCAAGGCACCGCTTCTCCATCTTCTTGACGGAGCGCTTGGCGTCCTTGGAAGGTGGCCATTGTACTCTGCGGGTCTCCCACTGATACGAGGGCACGATCTCTTGCTCGGCGAGTTGAACGAAGTCCTCGGCTCCGGGCCGGCCATCGAGCAGCTGAAGCAGCCGACGCCTGTGGTCTTGATCCACGATCGCACCTCCGCAAGGTGCCTCCGCAAAGAGAGAGAAGCCCCGCCGGCCCGGTGCGGTTCCCGGGGGTTCGGCCCGTCGACCTAGGCGGGGCGATTCAACCGTTCGTCAGCTACAACACCCTCAGGCGCTCCTCTACACTTTGCTGGTCCACGCGCGGACACGCCCCCGCTTCAACGCAGGGGCCGTTGTGCCTACTACCGCGCCTATGCAGGGCTCGCGGCCTCCAGGAACTGGGAGAAGGAGCTTTCCATGTTCGAGAGATCCATCAGGGCGCCATCGAGGGCTTCCCCGCGAATAGACGCATACCCGTCACCGCCACGGGGGACGTTTTCCAGAACCTCCTGAAGCAGAGCAACGCGCCCTTTCCAGCCAATCATCATGTCCTCCGGAACCCGGGCGATGCATGCCGGCCGGGGCTTCGCGTCTTCCTTCGGGCCATCCTGCATGATGGCCTCAGTCATGGCTTTCTGCTTCTCTTCCCTGGAATCGCCGCGGAAGAGGGCCTCCGCGTGCGCGAGGACGGAGTACAATCCGTTCTGGGCGTCCGGGGACAGGTCGTCGAATCCATGCGCCGCCGAGACGTCGCTCAGGAAAGCCAAGATCGAGAGCCCGGCGTTCTGCCCGTCGTCCCCTAAGTTGGTTGCCCTTCTGGAACCGCTCATGGTCTGTTCCTCCCGGGAGTGCTACGCTCCCGCGTCGCCGTCCGCGCCCCAGCCAGGGCCGGGCGGTGGTGCCCCCGGTGCCCGATGCGCCGGGGGTGCCTCTTCAACGGTTTCCCCGGTACATTTCAACGTCGTACCTGAGCTTTTCCGCAAGGATGTCGTTCCCAAAGCTCTCGGCAGCGTCCGCAGCCTCAAGCATCCTCCGTTGCCATTTCGCCCCATGCCAGAGGCTCACGTGGTGAGCGATTTCGTGGACGAGAAGCGCCTCAACGGTGTCAGAATCCATCGAGGCCATCGTCGGCCGAACTTGTAACTCCCGTTGCGCTGGTTCGAAGCTGGCGATCACTACGTGTGCATCGTCACGGACGACGCGAACGCGCCATCTACGCCTGCGATCCCACTCCGGGAAGAACTGTGCTCTGACCTGCTCGAACCTCGCTAGCACCGCGTCAACCCAGTCGGCTGGCTCGGCACCGGTTCCACGGTCACGCGTCTTCTTCACGCTCGCCTCGCTCGGGACTACAGGGCCGTCGGGAACTCCTCCGGGCTCTCTCCCTTCCGTCTCCAGCGCAGGTACTTGATCGGGGTTCCCCGTCTCCACGCGTTCCACGCCTTGATCACCAAGGCCGCCAGATCGACGCTCACGAGCTTGGAGCGACTCGCGCGGTTCGCGACGAGGCGGTTCCGAAGGAGCAGCAGAGGGGAATCAACGTCCAGGTCCGCCCCTTCGATGAGGCCGACGAAGAACTCATCCGCCGCCTTCCGGTCCAACCGGGCGAAGATGAAGTGGCAGAACGTCGCCACGGCAGGCGACAGGACGGCGAAGGCCTGGCGGCCGATCCGCGCCGATTCTTCGAGGCTACGCGCCTCCGCGTACAGCTGCACGAGATCCAGGTTGCTGGGCTTCGCGCGCGGGTCGTTGTACTTGTCCACCGAGCTCGTATCGTAGTGCCAGAGGAGCCGCAAGGCGGCCCCGACCGTGCTGGCGCTGCGCACGCCTTCCATGGAGAGGACATCTCCAGGGCTCCGCTTCCGGCCCGTGTCGATAACGTCGCGGGCGGCCTCTGGAACGTCGTGGACCACCATCATCAGGGCTGGAGTGTCGGCCTCCACGATGGCTCGGAGGCGATGCTGCCCGTCCAAGAGGTTCCCCTGCTCGTCGAATTGGATCGCCTGACCGTGCGGGACCCACTGGCCAGCGCGGAGCGCATCGGCGTACCGGCGGACGACGGAGGGACTCAGATGCCGGTTGAGCCGGTTCTTCGTCAGCCACGTCCGGGCAAGCTGAGGGGTGACCTCCACCGCTTCTGCTCTCATCGTCTGTCCTCCTCCGCACCTCCGTTGCCCGTGCGAAGCCGGATCACCTTCTCGGGCTCCTCCCCGGCAGCGATGATGCGCAACCGACGCGCCCAAGCGTCCAGGGCCCGGGTCTTCTCGTCGAGGTAGTCGTACAGGTCGTACACCTTCCGCGTGATGTCCTGTGGCGCGTGGCCGAGGATGAGCGGCTTCACCAGCCCCGAGACGCCTGCATTCGTCATGAGGGTCGCGGCGGTTCGGCGGAGATCGTGGGCGGAGAACTCGGCCACCGAGATCAGCACGCGCTTCCTCTTCCCTCGCTTCTTTGGAGGAGCCTTCACCCTCTCCTCAGCAGGGTCGCCAAGGCTCCTCCGGAGCGCTTGGCTGAGAGTGCGCGTAGTCACCGGTGCCGGATCCTGAGCCTCGTCCTCCTCCGGCTCCCTCGCCCTCCGAGGCGGACCCTCGAAGACGTACCCGCTCCTGCCCTTCCAGTCGCCGACCACCTCGAGCGCGAGCGAGGAGAGAGGGATGATGTGCGCCTCCCCGCTCTTCCGCCGCGGCCCCGGGATCTTCCAGAGGACCCGTCCGCCCTCCTCTGTCAGCTCCTCGTACCGCATGCCCGCGACCTCGCCGGGTCGCTGCCCAGTGATCAGGATGAGCCGCAAGGCGCCCTTCACGGCGTCCGAGAGGGGTGTCGCATCCAGCCCGGACCAGAACGTCCGGACCTCGGCCTCATTGAGAACACGATCCTTCGGCTGCTCGCGGGCCGGCTGCTCAATACCGGCGACAGGATTCGAGCCGACGTAGCTGCGGGCGAGCGCCCACCGGAAGAGCCGCGAGAGAAGTGCCTTCATCCGGTTTGCGGCGACGGGGGCGCCGCGGGCGGCTATTGCATCGAGCAGCGCCTGGACGTCCGCCCGCGTGATGTCCTTCGCCTTCAGGTGGTCCCAACGGGCCGGCGACTTCGGATCCTTGAGCGTCGGCGCGACGTCGGAGTGGATCTGCCGTTCATCTTCGCGCCAGCTCCGCTTGTTCGGCTTCGCCCAGAGGTCCAGGTACAGGGAGCAGAGCTTGGCGACCGTCATGGCGGCCCGTTCCGCGTCCCGGCCCGCCCGCGCGGAGATCTTCGCCTCTTGTTTCGCCTGTCCTGGATCGACTCCGGCGCTGATCTGGCTGCGCGCCTCCAGGGCTCTCCTGCGCGCCTCGGCGAGGCTCACGTTGCTCTGATCCGCCCGCCGGAGCCGTTCGGCTTCGGCACGGTCGCCGGCTTCCTCTGCCGGGCCCCCGGGGTCGTTCGGCCCCCAGGTCCCGAGTGTGAGCCGCCGGAACCGATCATCGAACCGATACCGGAGCACCCACGTCTTGATTCCGTTCGGCGTGACGCGTAGCACGAGCCCGTTGCGCCCCGAATCGGAGACTTCGTACCGGCCTGGTTTCGCCTTGAGCGTCCTCACCTTGGCATCGGTCAGCATCGCGGCTCCCCGGGGTCTTGTGTACCCCAGAGGCAAGGGGTACACGCTGGGGTACACATCTTGAGACGGCTTGAGGTGCAGAAACGTGATATGACCTGAGAGGGTAGATACCCCTGAATGCGGCCTCTAGCAAGGCTTTTCTGGGTTGATGACACTGGAAAGTGAGATGGCCTGAGATGGCCTGAGGTGCTTTACGTACTGAATGGGGTTCAGGGGGTCAGGAGTTCGAATCTCCTCGTCCCGACCAGTGATACCGAGGGCTTAGGCGATTCTGCCTAGGCCCTTTCTTTTGCAGGAAGTTCGCGGGGTATACGTACGCGTAGACTGGGCGTACACGCAGGAAGGGGCGCGAGGTGCGCCCCTTTCTTCAGCCGATTGCCGGACTATACACGGCGTCGTAAATAGTTGCGCGTACCGGGTTGCCGTAGGGTGGGCGGTTCTCGCGCAGCGAGGTTCGCCCACGCGTGGGGCAACCCGCCTGCGGCGGAACGCCCCACCCTACGCTCAGGGGCAGATGCGCAAACAATTGTGAC
>JACRCS010000715.1 GCA_016218905.1 Deltaproteobacteria bacterium | reverse complement strand
TGGCCTGGGTGGGACCCTCCGGCGCGCGCGCGGCCAGCGCCGGCCTCTTCCTCGTAGCGGCGGCCCATGCGGCCGCCATGGCCCCCGGGACGAACCTCGGGGCGGCACACCCGGTGGCGATCGGCGGCGGCGCTGACGAAACGGTCTCCAAAAAGGCGGAGCGGGATGCTGCGGCGTACCTGCGTTCCCTGGCCCAACAGCGGGGACGTGACGGGCGGTGGTTCGAGGAGGCCGTGACCCAGAGCGCGAGCATCTCGGCCGACGAGGCGCTCCGAAAGGGGGTGGTGGATCTGGTCGCGCGAGACGTGCAGGAACTCCTGTCGGCCCTCGACGGCCGGACGATCGAGATCTCCGGCGCCCAGCGGGTCCTTCGCACGGGAGGGCTCGAGCCGTCTCCCGTCCGCATGAGCGCGAGGCAGAGAATCCTCCAGGTACTCCTGGATCCGAACCTCGTCTACCTGCTGATGATCCTGGGCTTCCTCGGGATCTTCTTCGAGCTCTCGAACCCGGGGAGCATCTTCCCGGGCGTGATCGGGGGTCTGGCCCTCATCCTCGCCTTCGTCGGTCTCCAGACCCTCTCGTTCAATTACGCCGGGGTGCTCCTCGTGCTCCTCGCGCTGGTGCTCTTTCTCCTGGAGGTGAAGATCACCTCCTACGGGCTATTAGGGACCGGCGGAGTGGTGTGCCTCCTCCTGGGTAGTCTGCTCCTCTTCAGGGGGTCTCCCGAGGGCCACCGCCTCCGCGTAGGAGTCATCCTGCCTGCCGTCGCCGTGACCGCGCTCTTCTTCGTCTTCGTGGTGGGCAAGGGGCTGGCGGCGCAACGGCGCCGGCCCGTCTCGGGGTCGGAGGCCCTGGTCGGGGAGCTCGGGCGGGCCGTTGGCCCGCTGGGGCCGGATCTCGAAGGCAAGGTCTTCGTTCACGGCGAGTACTGGAACGCCACGGCCGCGGACCCCGTCCCGGCGGGAACGGGGGTGGAGGTGCTCGCGGTCGAAGGGATGAGGCTCTTGGTGCGGCGCGCGGCGCAACCGGGGCAAAAGGAGGAGAAGAATGCCTAACCTGGTGCCGGTCGTCGTCATCCTCGCGCTGGTGATCTTCCTCGCCTCGGCGATCCGGGTCCTCCGGGAGTACGAGCGGGCCGTCATCTTCCGGCTCGGGCGAGCCATCGGGGTCAAGGGGCCCGGCGTAATCCTCCTGATCCCGATCATCGACAAGATGGTGAAGGTGAGTCTGCGCACGGTTGCCTTCGACATCCCGCCCCAGGACGTGATCACGCGCGACAACGTCTCCATCAAGGTGAACGCCGTGGTGTACTTCCGGGCTCTGGAGCCCCGCAAGGCCATCGTGGAGGTGGAGGACTACCTCTACGCGACGAGCCAGCTCGCCCAGACGACCCTGCGGAGCGTCTGCGGGCAGGCGGAGCTCGACGAGCTCCTCTCCGAGCGCGAGAAGGTCAACCAGCAACTCCAGGAGATCCTGGATCGGCACACGGACCCTTGGGGCGTGAAGGTCTCCACCGTGGAGCTGAAGCATATCGATCTGCCGACGGAGATGCAGCGGGCCATGGCGCGACAGGCGGAGGCGGAGCGGGAGCGGCGGGCGAAGATCATCGCTGCGGAGGGCGAGTACCAGGCCGCCGAGAAGCTCACCATGGCGGCCCGTACCATCGGGAGCGAGCCTGCCGCGCTCCAGCTCCGCTATCTCCAGACCCTCGTGGAGGTGGGCACCGGGAACGCGAACACCATCCTCTTTCCGGTCCCCATCGACCTGCTCAAAGCCTTCGTCGAGCGAAAAGAGAACCCATGAAGCTGCCTCCCCCCGTCCCCGCCGCCATACGGGAGCGCCTGCTCCAGGCCTTCGCGCGGCTCACCTCCTTCGTCGAAGGCGTGGTGCGCCTCTACCCGGAGGAGGTGGCGTGCCGCCCCGGCTGCGACGCCTGCTGCCGGCAAGAGCTTCGGCTCCGCGGCGTCGAGGCGGCCTACGTGCTCGAGGGCGCGAGGCAGCTCCTCCCGGAGGCGATCTCGCTCGTCTGGGCGACGCTCTCGGCCCCCGATTCGGAGGTCTGCCCGCTCCTCCAGGGGGGCACGTGCCTCGTCTACGAGCACCGGCCGGCGGTCTGCCGCTCTCACGGCCTGCCGATGGTGAGGCGGGGCGGCGGCGGAGCGCTCCTCCATCACTGCCCGGAGAACTTCCGGAGTGTCGACGCCTCTCTCCTCCCCCCCTCCAGCCTGCTGGACGAGGAGCGCCTCTGCGTCCTCATGGATGCCTTGGACGCCCTGTATGCACGGGAGACGGGCTGGGAGGGGGAGCGGATCTCGGTGGCGGAGCTGCTAAGAAGGGGCTTAAGGCCGTGACGCCGCACGGTCGTGGACGAACTGGACGCAGTGGACGAGGTGGACGAAGTGGCTGGCCGGCCTCCTCGTAAGGCCGACTAGCCCGTCGTGGGCGTCGTCACCCTTCCAAGAAGCTCCTCGATCACCCTTCGATTCGCCCTCGGCATCGCGTAGTCGTGGAGCTCGCGGAGTTCGATCCAGCGGAAGGGCCGGCCTTCCCCGAGCCTCGGCTCCAGGGACACGAGGCGGCAGAGGCGGGGGTGGAGGGTGACCTTCAAGTGGGTGTAGACGTGGTCCACGGGCGAGAGGGAGCCCGTCACGTCCACCTCCATGCCGAACTCCTCCCGGAGCTCCCGCCGCAGGGCGTCCTCCACCGACTCGCCCCCCTCCACCTTGCCCCCGGGGAACTCCCACAGCCCTCCCAGGAGCCCTCCGTAGGGGCGCCGGTCGATGAAGAGCTCTCGCTCGTTTCGGAAGACGACGCCGATCGCCACCTGGACGTGGGGCACCGGTCGCCGGGCCGGGCGCGTGGGGTAGGCTCCCGGGTTGCCGAGCGCTGCTGCTCTGCAGGCAGATAGGAAGGGGCAGGGGCGGCAGGTCGGGCTTCTCGGACTGCAGAGGGTGGCCCCGAGCTCCATCATGGCCTGGTTGTGGACGGAGGGTGCTTCGGCCGCCAAGAGTTCCTGGGCGAGGGCGTCGACGAGACGGAGGTTCGCGCTGCCGGTCCGCGCTCCGCCGAGAGCGGCCAGGCGGGAGAGGACCCGCCGGACGGTCCCGTCGACCACCGCCAGGGGGACGCCGAAGGCGATGCTGAGGACTGCCGCCGCTGAGTAGGGCCCCACGCCCGGGAGGGAACGGAACTCGTCCGGAGTTCGGGGGATCTCTCCCCCGAAGCGCTCGACGACGGTCTGCGCGGCGCGGTGGAGGTTGCGCGCCCGGGTGTAGTAGCCGAGGCCTTCCCAGAGCTTCAGCACCCGGCTCTCCTCCGCCGCGGCCAGGGCGCGGACGGTCGGAAACGCCGCCATCCACCTTTCGTAGTAGGGGATGACCGTCGCCACCCGGGTCTGCTGGAGCATCACCTCCGAGACCCAGACGGCGTAGGGGTCGGAGGTCCTCCGCCAGGGCAGATCCCGTCGGACGGCGACGTACCACGCGTGGAGCGAGGGGACGAGGCGCCGGAGCTGAGACACGTACCCGTTATCCAGGAGGGGCGTCACCTTACGGGGCAAGGGACTCGGTACGGAGTGCCGCCGGCCTGACGGGACGCGATTCCCGGATCTCCCTCCCGGGAACCGATAACTGAAGACTGACGACCGATAACCGCCTTCTCAGGTGCTCTCCTTCAACAGGGCCTCGGCGGTCTGGCGCATGCGGTCGCCGATCTCCTTCGTGTAGCCCGTGTACTGCTCGCGGATCATCCCCTTGCGATCGATCAGGAAGACGTGCGGGATGGCGTTCACTCCACCGTAAGCGGACTTCGCGGCGTCGTCCGTGCGGACGATGGGGTAGTTGACGGGATTTCGCTGGAGGAACGCCACCAGCTCCTCCCCGTTCTCGTCGAGGTTCATGCCGATGACGGCGAACCCCTGGGGACCCAAGGCCTGCTGGAGCTCGACCACGTGGGGGATGGCAGCCCGACAGGGAGGACACCAGGTCGCCCAGAAGTCGAGGAGCACGACCTTGCCCCGATAATCCGAGAGCCGGATCGTACCGCCGTCGATGCTCGTCAGCGTGAAATCGGGCGCCGCGATGGGGGCGGCGGTCGGCTGCTTGCGCGAGCAGCCCGCAAAGAGCGCGAGCAACACGACGCCCAGGACGAGCGGGTTTCGTACGGCACCTAGCATGCGCATCGGTCATCCTCCCTGTGGAGTCGGTCCGTGAAAAACGGGGGCTCCCGGCCCCCCAGCGTCACCCTCAGGAGAACCCGCCGTGGCCGCCGGAGCATCCTCCGCCGCCTCCGCCGCCGCTCGAGAGGGTGGCCACGGGAGACCACTCCCGCTCCATTCCGGTCCCGCACGCGCAACACTTGGGAGGCTCTTGCGCCTCGCCCGAGCGGGCGAGTACCTCCCGCTTCTCTCCGCAGGAAGGACAAATGAAGTCGTAGAGCGGCATCAGAGGGCCTTCTCGATCATCTCTTCGAGCTTCTGCCGAGGCACCGCGCCCACCACTTCGTTGACCACCTCGCCGCCCTTGAAGAGCTTCACGTTCGGAATGCCGCGAACGCCGTACTTGGCTGGGGTGAGGGGGTTCTCGTCCACGTTCATCTTGGCCACGAGTACCTTGCCGTCGTACGTGTTCGCCACCTCGTCCACGACGGGTCCCATCATGCGGCAGGGCCCGCACCACGCCGCCCAGAAGTCGAGCACCACCGGAAGGCTTGCCTTGAGCACCTTCTCCTCGAAATCGGCGTCGGTCACCGTGAGAACCTTCTCGTCTGCCATGTCGTCTTCCTTTCCGTTCGCTGGTGCCGCCGACCGGCGGCTACGAAGGCCTTCAGCCACCCCCCTTGAGTACGAACCAGACTACCAGGCCCGCGATGACGAGCCAAAGGAACGTCTCCATCAGCGTTTCTCCGGGTCGTCCTGGGCGCACTCGCGGCGGAGGAAGCGGTGGAGGTCGAAGTGGACCTCCTGGGGGATCTCCTGCTCCTTCCCCGAGTACTTGTAGAGCACGACGGTCTTCTTGAGAGTGTTGAGGAAGGCGACGCAGGGATTGCAGCCCTCCATGTGCTTCTCGATCTCGTCGCAGAGGCTCGGGTCGAGTTCGGCGTCGATGTACGCGGAAAGATTCTCGAAGATCTCCCGGCAGCTCAGCTTCATCGTGCTCCTCCGGAGGAGCGCTCGTGCTCTTGCGGCTCGAAATAGTGGGCCAGCGCTTCGCGCAGGAAGATCCGGGCCCGGTGGAGCCGGGTCTTGACCGCTCCTTCCGTGATCCCGAGCTCCTTCGCCGTCTCCGCGGTGTCGAGCTCGTCGATATCCCGCAGCACCACCACCGCGCGATAGCCCGCCGGGAGAGACTGGATGGCCTTGTCGAGCTCCTCTCGGAGCTCCTTGCGCAGGACGGCCTCCTTGGGGTCGAGCTCCCAATCGGAGATCCGCCGGGCCTTCAGCTCCTCGTGGGTCGGGAGCCGGATCTCCTCCAGCCCCACCTCCTCCGGGTGCTTCCTGCGAAGCCGCATGAGGGCGTGGTTCGTGCCGATGCGGTAGACCCAGGTGGAGAAGGCGGAGTCCCCCTTGAAGGAGGGGAGGTTGCGATAGGCGCTCAGGTACGTCTCCTGAAGGAGCTCCCGAGCATCCTCCACGTTGCCGACGAGCCGGAGAATCTGCTGGTAGACCCGTCCCTCGCTTCGCGTGACCAGCTCCTCGAACGCAGCGAAGTCACCCTCTTTCGCCCTGGCTACGAGCGTAGCGTCCTCGTCCATCATCCTATTCCGTTGGATGGCTTTCGCGGGGCAAAGGTTACGGGGTCGGCCCGTGAGGAACGCATGAGGATAGCCGAGCGACCTCGCCGGCGCAAGCGAAAGGAGGGGCTCACTTTTCGCTTAGCGGACACAATATGTCGTAGTAAGATGCGCGCCAGTGTACTACATGTGGTGTTGGTAACGCTGTTCGTAAGGCTGTTCATAACCTGTCGATGAGTCTCTGCTTTTCGGCGAAAGGAGGCGTGTATGGGTGAGCTCCGGGAGATCGGGAGGGTCACGGCGGGAGGTCGCAACGACGCAACGGACACGGCTCTGTTCGTCCGCACCTCCGAGATGGAGATCCTCAACTGGGACCGGCAGCGGATCACGGACGCCCTGGTCCGGGAGACCTACCTGGACGAGGACACGGCCGGAGCCGTCGCCCTGGCGGTGGAGGAAATGATCCAGCGGTCCAAGATCGAGGTCCTCACCGCCCCGCTCATCCGCGAGCTCGTCGACGCCAAGCTGATCGAGATGGGCCTGGAGAGCGCCCGCCGGATGCACACCCGGCTCGGCATGCCGCTCTACGACGTGGAGCAGCTCCTGATGCAGGCCAATCGGGAGAACGCCAACGTCCCCCACGGCCCCGAGGCCACGAACCTCACGCTCGCGGAGAACATCAAGAAGGAGTACGCCCTCCTCTCCGTCTTCAGCCAGGACGTGGCCGACGCCCACATGCGCGGCGACCTCCACCTCCACGACCTCGGCTTCATCGACCGGCCCTACTGCTCGGGCCAGAGCCTCGAGTATCTAAAGAAGTTCGGCCTCAACCTGCCCAACAGCCTCGCCATGGCGCGCCCCGCCAAGCACCCGGAGGTGCTCCTGGCCCACATGGTGAAGTTCGCCGCCGCCCTCCAGTCGAACTTCGCCGGCGCCATCGGGTGGGACGCCGTGAACCTCTTCTTCGCTCCCTACCTCGAAGGCATGGGTGACCGCGAGGTGAAGCAGCTCGCGCAGATGCTCATCTTCGAGTTCTCTCAACAGGCCGTCGCCCGCGGCGGACAGGCGATCTTCACCGACATCAACCTCTACTGGGAGGTGCCGAAGCACTTCGTCGACGTGCCCGCCATCGGTCCCGGCGGCCAGTTTACCGGCAAGACTTACGGCGAGTACGAGAAGGAGGCCCAGCGCTTTCTCAGGCTCCTCTTCGACGTCTATCTGGAGGGCGACGCCTCCGGCCGGCCCTTCTTCTTCCCGAAGCCGCTCGTGCACATCACGGAGAAGTTTTTCCAGACCGAAGGCCATGAGGAGTTCCTCCGGCACATCTGCGAGGTCTCGGCGGAGAAGGGGAACACCTACTTCGTCTTCGACCGGGGCGAGACCGCGAAGATCTCCGAGTGCTGCCGCCTCTCCTTCAAGCTCGAGAAGCAGGACCTGGACGATGCCAAGCAGCCCTGGAAGATGCGCTACTCGGCGCTCCAGAACGTCACCGTCAACCTGCCACGCCTCGCCTACCGGGCCGGCGGGGACGACAGCCGCCTCTTCCAGCATCTGACCGACCTGATGGAGCTCGCCTGCCGGGCTCACCTGGAGAAGAAGGCGTTCATCGAGAGGCTCCTGGCCCAGGGCGAGCGGGGACCGCTGGCGCTCCTCACGATGAACCAGGACGGCCAGTCCTACTTACGTATGCACCGGGTGAGCTACCTCATGGGCATGGTGGGGTTGAACGAGATGGTGAAGGTCCACACCGGGAGCGAGCTCCACGACAGCCCCGAGGCCTTCAAGTTCGGCCTGAAGGTGATCGCCCACATGAAGCTCCTCGCCGACCGCTTCTCGCAGAAGCAGAACATGCACTTCGTGCTGGAACAGACGCCGGCGGAGTCCACCGCCTACCGCTTCGCGAAGCTAGACCTCAAGTACTACTCCCCCCACTCCGGAAGGGCGGTACGGGGCGACCTCTCCCGGGGCGAGGTCTACTACACGAACTCGACCCAGCTCCACGTGGGGACGCCCACCAACGCCATCGACCGCGTCCGCATGGAGGGCCTCTTCCATCCGCTCATCGAGGCCGGCGCCATCACCCACGTCTGGCTTGGCGAGGAGCGGCCCTCGGCCGAGAGCCTCGCGAACTTCGTGAAGAAGGTCTTCCGGAACACACAGAACGACCAGATCGCCTTCAGTCCGGAGCTCACCACCTGCGTCACGTGCGGCCAGACCGCCCGCGGGCTCACGGAGACGTGCAGCTACTGCGGAAGCCCCGACGTGGAGGGGATCACGAGGATCACCGGCTACTTCACGAAGATCTCCTCCTGGAACAAGGGCAAGCTCGGCGAGCTGCACGAAAGGATGCGAAACCGAGGGTTCTTCACGAGAGGGCCCGAGTCGAGCTCCGCGGCTGAGGCGTAGTCCCGGAGGGCCACGCCGGAACGAGGAGGGCAGACGCCCACGGAGGGGCTTCTTCTCCGGGTCCGGCGGCGGCTGAAACCGACCTGCTCGGAGCTTTCGTCACCTACTCGAAGCTGCACGCGGAACTTCGAAGTGCGGGGCTAACAGGGGAACAACTCATTTCGATCCGAACCCTGCGTGGGTTCGACGTCCCTCACAGGAGGCCAAATGACCCTGTTCACGAAGGAAAACTGCTCGAAGTGCGATTTCGTGAAGAAGCACGTGGACCTCGACAAGGCCGGAGTGAAGGTCGAAGTCCTCGGCCCCGAGAACCCCGACGCCCTGGCGCACCTCGCCTGGCACGGGCTCGTGAAGGTGGCCGAGAAGGCCCTGCCCATCCTGGTCGTCGACGACCAGACCCACATCGCCGGCGCGATCCCGATCAAGACGTACCTGGAGGAGAGGGCCTGCTGATCACGGACGTTGCCCGGAGGGGGGCGGGGAGATGACGACCCTCCCCCCCATCAAGGGCTTCATCGAATCCTCCTTCCTCGACTGGCCGGGCAGGGTGGCCGCAGTGGCCTTCCTGCCCGGCTGCAACTTCCGCTGCCCCTACTGCCACAACCACAAACTCGTCCTCGAACCCGAGAACTTCGAGACCTGGCCCCTCGATGGGATCCTGGCGAAGCTCGGTGACTACGAGGGATGGATCGACGGCGTCTGCGTCACCGGGGGGGAACCCACGATCCAGGCCGGCCTGCCGGACCTCCTGGGAGAGCTGAAGAGCCGCGGCCTGGCCGTGAAGCTCGACACCAACGCCTCCCGTCCCCAGGTCCTCGAGACGCTCCTCCAAGCCCACCTCCTCGACGCCGTAGCCGTCGACGTCAAAGCCCCCCTCGAACCCGTTCCCTACCGAAGAAACGCCGGCCAGGGCTCCGACCCCGAAGCCGTCCGCGAAAGCCTCCAGCTCCTGAACGCCTCGAAGATCGAAGTAGCCCTCCGAACCACTGTCCATCCTGCGTTGTTGTCGCTGGAAGAGTGCGTACGCCTGGCCGACCAGACCCGCCGCCTCGTGCCCCGGGCGAAGCTCACTTTGCAGCGGGGGCGGGTGGAGAACGTTTTGGATCCTGCTCTGGCGGAGAAGGCTCCCTTGAGTGCGGAGGAGTTTGGGGAGTGGGTGAGGAGGGTGGCATCCAGGGGGCAGGTTTGAAGGTCCGATTCCCCGGGCCCGTTCCAGGAAGGGACGGGCAGTTGATACTAGACGATAGAGCGGCCGTGTAGGGTGGGCATTGCCCACCGATTTTGGTTTGCTTCAGTGCCGTCCAGGTTCGTCGGCAGTCTAGTCGGAAGTTCCCGAGCCATAGGAGCGTAAGTGCCCGTTGAGGCTGGATTTCGCTAGAAGAGACCTCTTCGGTACTGGGTACAGCCCCTACAGGCGCACCGAGAGGAGGTCGAGGGCTCGCTTCTGGACAGATGTCGGGAGAGTGACCTTCTGGAAGCAGGCAGCTCCCTCGAGCCGCGGTCGGATCTGCTGCTTTGCAATCGTACTGAGGTCGGCCAGCAAGCTCTGGAAGCTGTGGACCGGCAGTCCGTCCGCCGTGCGCTTCTCAGCGGCCTTCGCCTGTGCGGCGTCAGAGCGTTGCGCACGGGCGACGACCGAGGTTCGCTTGACCTCGGCGTCTTGCGGGTCGTCCTCGTCGAAGAGCATCGGCGCCAGCGCCTGGCGCATGTGCCACTCCACGTAATAGGCGAGCATGCAGAGCAAGACGTGAGCCCGTACCCGCTTCTCCAACCGATGGTGGATGGGCCGGACGTGCAGGTCGACCGACTTCAGACTGCGGAATGCCCGCTCGACCTCGCTCAGCCCCTTGTAGGCGCGCACGGCCTGCTCCGCCGTTAGATCTTCCGCCCGCACGCTTGTCCGCACGACGTAGATCCCATCCAGCGCGGCTTCCTCTCGGATCGCCTCCGTGTCTCGTTGGTACGAAAACCCCTCTTCTTGGATCTCGATCTCGAAGTGCTTGCCGACTTTATACTGTCCGAGCACCTTGCCTACCCGAAGCCCGATCTGGTCCTTACCCCGAAGAGGTCGTCGGGCCCTCTGGGTGGCCTGAACGATCTTGTCCAACTCCTTCTCGGTGGCGGCGAGCAGGTCTTCGCGCTTTCGGGCGCGTTCCTCGGCGAGAAAGGGATTCCTGCAAACGATCAGCCGTTCGCCCGGATATTTCGGATCCGAGATCTCCCCGAGGTCCCGCTCGTCGAAAAGCGTCAGTTGAAGCGAGCCCGCCTGGACGAGTTCCTGAATCTGGGGAGCCCGTAAGGCCGTGATCCAGTCCAGGCCCTGCACGGGTCGAAGCTCCTCCCGAAGCCGCGCCTCGGTCAGAAGCCCTCGGTCCGCCACCCAGATCACCCGCGTCAAACCGAAGCGCTCGCGCACCTTTGCGATCTGCGCCGACAGCGTCGTGGGATCCCCGGTGTTGCCGGCAAAGACTTCTACCGCCACCGGACAGCCTTCCTTCGTGCACAAGAGCCCGAAGACGATCTGGAGCTTCCCCTTCTTGCCGTCTCGATTGTGGCCGAGTTTCGCCAGCGGGCAGGTGCGACCTTCGAAGTAGGTGCTCGACACGTCGTAGAGGACAAGCGCTCCATCGTGGAAGTGCCGTTTGGCGAGCTTGGCTTCGATGTCGGCCTGTCGGTCCTGGAGCCAGTCCATCGCGGCGTAGAGACCATCCTCGTCGACCTCTTCGACGCCGAGCTCCTCGCCGAGGCTGCTTGCGAGCGACTCCTGCCGAAGCCCCCGGACGGTGGCGAGCTTAGACTCGGGGAAGAGAAGGCGCGCCGCGATCATCGCAAGCACCAGCGGCAGGTGACGTTCGCCGGCCCCGCCGATCACTCGGTCCAGGCCCACGCGACGAAGGGTCCCGAGGACCGCGGCCACGTGGCCGTGAGGCGTGCTGCGTACCACGTCGAAGGCGTCCTCCAGGCGCTCGACCGCGACGCCACCCCGCAACAAGGTGCGCAGGCCCTCGACCAACGTGGCGGGCCACTTGGAGAGGTTGAGGAGGGTGCGCTTCTTGACCTTACCGTCTTCGCGGTAGGCCTCGCGCAGGAGAATGGCAGGCGGGGAGTTGCGGTTCGGGACCCGCTCGATGTACATGGCGACTTGGTAGCACATC
>JACRCS010000722.1 GCA_016218905.1 Deltaproteobacteria bacterium | reverse complement strand
CGGAGCCGTCGCGGCGGGCTCTCCTCGCGGCAGCGGTGGAGGTTCACGCCGGTCCTCTCGCCGTCGGGCTCGACGACGACGAGCGAGCGCGTGCTGGGGCCCGCGCGGCGCATCACCTGCGACGTGTCGACCCCCGCCCCCGAGAGCCGCGCGAGGATCGTGCTCCCTTCGAGGTCGGTCCCGACGGAGGAGACGACCGTCACCGCGTGCCCGGCGAAGGCGAGCGGGATCGCCGTGTTCGCCGCGCCGCCGCCGACGCGCCGGCCCCGCTCGCGGCCGTCGAGGTGAGCCCCCGCGCGCAAGGGCTGGCGCAGCGTGACGACCTCGTCGATGGAGACGGATCCGACGACGACGATGCGCGGCATGTGGAGGGAGAAGGCTACGCCTTTCGGCCCCGACGGACCGCGCCGGTGGGCTTGCATTTCGCCCACACTTGCGCTTTACTTACGTCTCACCGTAAAGGAGGTCCCCATGATCAGCGAATCCAACGGCATCGCCACGTCTCTCCTTCCCGAGTTCGACCTCGAGATGGCCAACACCCGGAAGGTCCTCGAGCGCGTCCCCGAGGAGGCCTTCTCCTGGAAGCCGCACCCGAAATCGTTCTCGATGGGTGAGCTCGCCGGGCACGTCGCCAGCATCCCGGGCTGGTTGACCTCGACTCTGACCGACGAAGCGTTCGACGTCAGCCCCGGAGGCGTCCCGGCGGTCTTCCCCCGAGCGGCCTCGTCGAAAGAAGCCCTCTCGATGTTCGACGACGGGATCGCAGTCTCCCGCTCCGCTCTCCAGGGGACGAGCGACGCGACCTTCCTGAAGAGCTGGGCCCTTCTCGCCAACGGCGAGCCCCTCTTCACCATGCCTCGCGTCGCCGTCGTCCGGACCTTCGTGATGAACCACCTGATCCACCACCGGGCACAGCTCTGCGTCTACCTGCGTCAGAACGACGTCCCCGTTCCGGCGCTCTACGGCCCCTCGGCAGACGAGCAGGGCTGAGGACTCTCCGGAAGGCGGGCCGGCGCCGCGCCGGCCCGCCCCTCTGGGCCTGGGGGGAGCGGGCGGGACCCGGAGTTTAGAAGTACGGGCTGTCCGGGAGAGCGCTGCCGGGGAGGTCCGACATGTACTTCATCCCGCTCGTCGCGTGGAGGACGCCGTCTTCGGCGATGAGGGCCCCTTCGAGCCCCTTCGTGCTTTCCAGGAGGGCGTGTCCCCGCTCGATGCCGAGGAGGAACGCCGCGCTCGCGTAGCGCCCGGCGGTGTCGGCCGAGGCTCCGACGACGGTCACCGAAGCGACCCCCATCGCGGGCCAGCCGGTCCGGGCGTCAAGGATGTGGTGATAGCGCGCGCCGTCCCTCACGAAACCCCGCTCGTAGTCGCCGGAAGTGGCGACGCCCGCGTCGGCCATCGGACGGACGGCGAAACGGATGCGCCGCGGATCTCGCGGGTGCCTCACGCCGATCTTCCAGGGGTGGCGGTCGAGCCGCCGCCCGACGGTCCTCACGTCGCCGGCGAAGTTCACGATCGCGGCGGCGACCCCCTCGTCGCGCAGGATCCGCGCCACACGGTCGGCCGCGTATTCCTTGCCGACGCCGCCGAGGTCGAGCTCCAGTCCCGCGTGCCGGAGGAAGACGGTCCCGTCGCGGAGGGAGACTCTCGAGGCGTCGACGAGCGGGAGGAGCGCATCGATCTCGCCCTGCGAGGGGACCCGGCCGCTCCGGAAGTCCCACGCGCGCCGAAGGACGCCGATCGACGGGTCGAACCGGCCTTCCGTCAGCGTCACGAGTCCGAGCGCCGACCCGACGAGCTCGTTGGTCTCCTCGTCGACGGCGACGGGCGTCCTCCCGGCGTTGCGGTTGATCTCGGAGACGACGCTCTCCTCGCGGTAGCGCGAGAACTTCCGCTCGATCCGGCGGGCCTCGTCCTCGGCGCGTCGCGCAATTCGGGCTCCCTCCCCGCGCCCCCGCCCGTCGACGAACTCCACGACGCCCCGGCCCCCCATCAGGGGGAAGCGCGAGACGTAGTGGGCGAAGCCGTCCGGCTCGTTCAGAATTTCCAGCCCAGCCCGACGGTGACGGTGACGATGTCCATATCGGCCGACGAGACCTCCGTGGCCCCCACGTCTTCGGGGGAAGAGGTCGTGGGAATGACCCGGTCACGCCCCCGCTGGCTCTGGTAGGTGCCGCCGAGGTTGAGGGAGACCGCGTTGTTCAGCTGGTGGGACACGGTCAGCCCGCCGAGGACGTTCCAGAGAGGGGAGAGGCGCGAGTCGGCGGACAGGAAGGTCTCGGGAGCCGCGAAGAGGCTCGCGTAGAAGGACGCGCCGGTCTGCGTGTAGAGCCTCGCCCGAGGCGAGACGATCCATCGCGAGCCGAGCTTCTGGTCGTAGGTGACGTCGAGCGTGTGCGCCTGGACCGACCAGTCGTCGCGGTAGTAGCGGTAGCTCGCCTTCACGGCGCCGTCCCAGAGGAAGTAGTGGCCGTACTTCGCGACGAGGGCGAAGCGCTGGCGGCTGTCGGGGCGACGCTCGGGGACGTTCGTGTTCCGTTCGATCGTCCCTATCGGCACGACCTTGTAGGGGTCGTCGAGGTAACCGGACTGGAGCATCAGCGACGCGGAGACGTCGAGAAGGTCCCTCTCGCCGAGAACCCAGGTCCAGCCGAGGGCGAAGCCGTTCGTGTTCTTCCCGAGGTGCTCGCCGGTCGTGACCGGCGACACGATGTCACGCGAGATCGAGGCGCCGAGGTGGAGCGTGCCCCGCCCGCCGGCCATCGTCCACGCGTCGGAGAGGCCGACGCTGCGGGCCTCGT